>JBFMFA010000001.1:0-21787 GCA_040753195.1 Gemmatimonadota bacterium
AGCGCGCAGCAACCCGCGGTATCGCCGCAGATCGAAGAAGCTACGCTGGCGCAGCTGCAAGGCGCGCTGCGTGAGCGTCGCCTAACGTGCCGCCAGCTCGTCGACCACTACCTCCGTCGCATCGACACGTACGATCGCAATGGCCCCGCCATCAACAGCATCGTGCTCGTCAATCCGCAGGCTCGGCACATCGCCGACTCCCTCGACGCGGTTCAACAACGCGGCGCTCCAACGGGCGCCCTGCACTGCGTTCCGATCATCGTGAAGGACAATTTCGAGACGGTGGATATGCCGACGACGGCGGGTTCACTCTCGCTCGGCGGGTACATGGCAGCCAAAGACGCTTTTCAAGTGAAGCGCGTGCGCGACGCCGGCGCGGTGATCATCGCCAAGTCGAACATGGCAGAATACGCGTTCTCGCCCTACGAAACCGTCAGCTCGATACTCCCCGGCTATTCCAAGAATCCGTACGCTCTCGATCGCGTGACAGCGGGCTCCAGCGGTGGTACGGCCGCCGCCGTGGCGTCGAGCTTTGGCGCCGTCGGCCTCGGCACCGACACCGGCAATTCGATTCGTGGGCCGTCAGCGCATCAGGCGCTCGTTGGGATTCGTTCCACCATGGGCCTAACGAGTCGGGGCGGCGTGGTACCGCTCTTCCTCGGCGCTGACATCGCTGGTCCCATGGCGCGGACGGTCAGCGACGCCGTCGCTGTCTTCCAGGTGATCATCGGCGAGGATCCCGACGATACCGTGACGGCGCGGAGCCGCGGGCGCGCGGTCCCTAACTATGCTCAGGCGCTCGACGCCAATGGGCTGCGCGGCGCAAGAATCGGTGTGCTCCGCCAGGCGTACGAGTCCCCCTCGACCGACGCCGAAGTCGTGCAGCTCTTTCACCGGGCGCTCGACGATCTGCGCAAGCAGGGCGCGACGATCATCGATTCCGCAATCGTCACAGAACTTGATTCGCTACGGCGCTCGCAGAGCGGCGGCTGTAACACGTTCAAACACGACCTCAACACCTTTCTCGCGGCGCGTCCACGCGCTCCCGTAAGATCTGTTGAGGATGTCATCAAGTCGCGACGCTTTCACCCGAGCATCGAGATGCGCCTGACGACGGCCCAGGCTGTAGAACAAACGCCGGACGAAAGTCCAGGGTGCCGCAGCCGTGACGCGTTCCGAGAAGGTCTGCGCGTCGCCGTCAACAAAATGTTCGACAGGCTGCGACTCGACGCCGTGGTTTATCCGTCGTGGTCCAATCCGCCGCGGCTCATCGGCGACCTCAATACCCCGCACGGCGACAACAATCAGCTGTTTTCACCCAGCACCGGCTTTCCCGCCATCACCGTCCCGATGGGATACTTGCGCGGAGGAGTGTTGCCGGCCGGTTTGCAGTTCTTCGGGCGCGCGTGGAGCGAAGCCACCCTGATCAAGTTTGCGTACGCCTATGAACAGGCGACGCATCACAGGCGCCCACCCACCTCGGTTCCGCCGCTGCGATGACGCCTAACGCTATTTTGCGCCGCCCACGACGCGTTTCACGAGCTTTCCGCTCTTGAGCATGGTGCCGGTCGGCGCATCGTTCAGCAGCATGACGTCTTGAGGCGACACGCTGCTCGGATAGGTCTGAATGAACGTGTCGATGCTCATGTCGCGCGGCAGCGTCACGAGTTCGATCCGCGCCGGTTGAACGTTGAGCGCCGTCTGATCCGTCAGCTGGCGGAAGCTGCCAATGCTACTGCGGAATTCGCCTTGATACGCCGCATACCGCTGGGCCGGCGTGTAGCCAAGGATCCCGTAGGTCGTGTTGCCGTATCGGATGAACACGACCATTCCGCGCAAGACACCGTTCTGCGTTTGCGCTTCAAACTCGCCTAACGCGGCCGAGTTGCCGTTGATGGAGGTAGTGCCGGCCGATAGTTGCTGAATTCCCTGCTGCGCCAGAAAGGCCCGCAACGCGTCCGCCACCGACGCCGTCTGGCTGATCTGCAATTGCATCACGGCGTCTTTCGCGGTGGCCTGGCCAACCACCGCATCCGGCAAGTTCGCCGTCTGCCATCCGTTAGGCAGCGTCCACTCGAACCGCAGATCCGGGTGCATGAAACGCGTCCCACGGAAAAACCCCAGGCGCGGATTCTCGCCGTACACCATGCCGTTGAGAAGCCGTAGGTAACTTTCTTCATTGACCGTCAGATTCGCCAGCGACGACGCAGGCAGTGCCGCGATGCGCTGTTGTGTCTGCGACAGTCGGTTTCCGGGATCGGGGTGTGTGCTCTGCCACTCAGGAAGTTTTCCTCCGGCGCGCGCGCCGATGGCTTGCAGCACTTCGTACACGTCAATCGCTTCACGGACATCGTAGCGCTGATTCAGCGAATACTTGAATCCCAGATCGTCTGCCTGGATCTCGTCGTCGCGGCCGAACTTCAGAAAAGCAAGCGTTAGGCCCGTTTCCAGCACGCTACCGATCGAGCGCACGGTACTCGAGAAGATGGAGCCGACACCCAAGCCAAGCGTCGCCAGTTGCGCCTTGCTCATCTGCGACACGCTGTGCTTCGCCGTCACGTGACCGATCTCGTGGCCAATGACCTGCGCCAGCTCGGCCTCGCTGTTCAAATGGGTGAGCAAGCCGCGCGAAACGAAGATGAAGCCCCCCGGCAGCGCGAACGCGTTCACCGACGGGTCGTCGATCGTGTGGAATTCCCAGGGAAGGTTCGGCCGTTCCGACGCCCGTGCGATCCGCAAGCCCATCTGGCTCACCAGGGACTTCATTCCCGCTTCGGGGATTTCCGGCATGCTCTGCAACGTCTGCTGCGATGCCCGACGCCCCATTTCGATCTCTTGCGATTCGGAAATGAGGGACAGTTCGCGACGGCCAGTCACCGGGTTCGTCGCGCACGTCGTCGTCACAATTAGCACGCTCGCGATGGCGAGCCACTTCGTTAGGCGAAACATCACTTGCTCCTTGTTTCGTGCCACTTCTACTTGCTTTTCCACACCCACCACGTCAGATGCTGCCCTAACACCTGTAGCGGCAACACACCCACGCGCAGAATCTCGCGCTGCAACGCTCCGTCGTTGAATTGATTCCCTTGTTCACGGCGCACCCACGCCCGCAGTCCGCCGAATTCACGACTCCCCACCTTCGCCGCGACGGCCCGCGCTGGCTCAGTCAGCGCGATGCGCATAACGTCGCTCTCTGCGGCACTCCGATCAACGCTGTAATCGCGCAAATAGCGGACCGCCTCTTGATGCGGCCAACCCAGGTGGTGGATCCCCAGATCGGTTACCATCCGCGCGCTGGTCTCGAGTTCCAGCATCAGCGCGCCGTAAGCGACGACGCTATCGCCATATAGGCCGAGCTCGCCTGCGAGGCCGCGCGCATATTCGCTCCATCCATCGACCGCACCCGCAAACCGCATGAGCTGGCGCAGTGTTGGAATCGTTTCGCTCCGCTGAATGCTATTGATGACCGTCAGGCGCCCCGGCACCAACTCGCGGGCAACGAGCGCAGGGATGAGGTACGTCGGAATCCGCCTCACGTGCTCCACGTCATACTCCAGCCTGTTCGTGGGATCCAGTCCGTCGCCTTCACGCAACTTCACCCGTCGCGTGCCGTCGAACACGTGCGGCGCGCGCCGCAGGAACCGCACAGAGTCCGGGACGGTGATTCCCAGCCGGATGCGTAGTGAATCGCGCATCACGCTGTACGCGCTCTGCACTCGAGCTTCGAACTCGTTAGGGTCCCCTATGCGGTACCGTGCATCGGCAGCGAGTTTCACGCGGAACGCGGAGTCGCTGCCGGCGAAGCCGAGTTGCCCGCGTAACGCGGTCATCGCACTGGTCACACGCTCAACTTCGCGCAGACCGTAGGCTAAGAGATCACCAGCCGACACGTCCAGCGTCGTATGCCGTCGCAAAAGATACTGGTAGTACTCGCGCCCACCCGGATACTGCACCAATCCAAGTACCGCCGGCCTCGCGCTGTCAGCGGCGGTTGCATATGGCCCCTGAAGGTACGCGATCAAGCTGTCAACCTGCGGGTTGATGCTCTTTTCGATCTTCTCGGCGATCGTCGCAGCCAGTCGCAGCCGCGACGCAGAGTCTACTTGCGTTAGGCGCTGCTCTGCCAGCATGAACGGATTGACTGCCGCCGGCAGCTGATAGTCCCGCAAAAACACGACGACGCTGTCGACGGCCACTCGCGGAATTCTGATGCCGTTCTTTGCCTGTTCCGCGAGATTGCTGCGCAGTTCGCTGATGAACAGCCCCAGATTGTCGAGCAGATAGAGATACCGTTCCACATCCTTCAGTTCCTCGATCGGATGCAGCGCCAGCGCCCGCGCAATCGCTGGCAGCGGAGACGCCCCGGGGATGACGGCGCTGAAATCTAGGGACGTATATACGGCCGCTTCAGCTTCAGTCTCCAACTCCCAGTGCACAGCGCGCAGCGAGAGGTATTCGTCCTGGGGCAGCACGTCGAATGCAATGTTTTCGAGCGCACTCTGCACGCGTCGTGCATAACGCGCCTCGGCGCGTCGCGTCCCTGCATACGCATTCGGCAGACGATCGAGGCGGATGCCCAAAGCAAGGCGCTTCTGCGCGTCGTACTCCACAACGTGTCGCGTGTGTTCTACCAGCGCCTCGTTCAGCAGCGACAGGGCGAAGAGCGAGTCGGCTGCGGTCGGCACGCGGTGTGTCGGCCCGATCGTCGCGCACGCCCCAATACCCAGCGCCGCAAGGCCGGAAAGTGACGTTAGGCAGCGCTTCAGTGTGACACGGCCTGACATGAGCGGGCGGAAACTAACGCGGAGTTGGGGGTACGGTATGGCCGGCCCGGGCTATGCAGTCTCTTGCAGCCTTGTGTGACGCGACGCACGGTTCGGGACACCTCCCCGTGCGCACTGTTCCAATGTCGAGACTGGCTCGTTCTTCTATCGCGTGTTCGCTACCCGTTTTGAGTGTACTTATGCTCGCTATCTCTCGTTCGACCGCTTCTGTCCTCATCGCTGGGACGCTGGCATTTACATCATGCAGCCGCGACCCCGATTCCGTGGTTGTGCCCGGTCCCGGCCCCGGAGCTGGCGCAGATTCCATCCTCTCCGAGACCGTCGCCGGCGGATTTGACACCATCTGGGACCTCGCTTGGGGCCCTGACAACATGCTCTGGATTACAGAGCGCCCCGGCACCATTTCGCGCGTGAATCCATCGACGGGCGCGAAAACTCAGGTCGGACAGATCAGCGTGTCCGAAGTGGGCGAGGGCGGCCTGCTGGGCATGACATTCCACCCGGACTTTCCGCAGCAGCCCTTTGTCTACGCGATGCATACATACTCGAGTGGCGGCCAGCGCAATCGCCTCGTGCGCATGCGATACAACGGCACCACGTTAGGCGCACCGGAGACGTTGCTCGAGAACATTCCGGGTGAGCGCAATCACAACGGCTCCCGGCTCGCCATCGGGCCCGATCGCTTCTTGTACGTGACCACCGGCGATGCGTCCCGGGAGCCCTTTGCTCAGGACCGCAACTCGCTCGCCGGCAAGGTGCTCCGCCTAACGCTGGACGGAACACCGGCGCCTGGTAACCCCTTCGGCAACGCGACGTATTCGTACGGCCATCGCAACCCGCAGGGCATCGTCTTCAACCGCTCGACGGGCGCGCTCTATATCACCGAACACGGTCCTTCCGACAACGACGAAGTCAATCGTATCGAAGCCGGCCGCAATTACGGCTGGCCCACCGTGCGCGGCAAATGCGACGGGGATGCCGGCTCGGCGGAGATCCCCTACTGTCAGGCGAATAACGTCGCCGAAGCGCTGGCGACGTGGACACCCACAATCGGCCCGTCGGGCATGGACTTCTATACGTCAGACCGCATCGACGGCTGGCGCGGCAGCTTGCTCTTTACATCCCTGGTTGGGCGCGCGCTATATCGCCTAACGCTGTCCGCCGACGGACGCCGCGTGGACTCACAAGAACGCCTCTTCCACAACACCTTTGGCCGTCTGCGCGATGTGCTCGTGGGACCCGACGGCGTCGTGTACCTCGCGACCAGCAACAAGGACGGTCGTGGCTCCCCCGGTCCGCAGGACGACCGCATCATCCGGCTGCGACCCAGTCAGTAGTACCTAACGAACGTTCGCGAGCCCGCGCGAAGCGAAAAAGAGGTGCCACCACGCCGTTGTCGAGCACAACGCGCGTCGCCACCTCTCCGATTGCCGGCCCCATCTTGAAGCCGTGCCCGGATCCACCACCCAAGAGCAGGACGTTTCCTGCCTCCGGGTGCCAGTCGACCAAAAAATGACCGTCCGCAGACCGTTCGTATTGGCAAACCTCGCTATGCACCAGCGGTGCCGTCGCCAGCTTTGGAAATCGCTTCTGCAATAGCGCCCGCGCTGTACGCACACTCTCTGGGCTCAGCGTCCGCTCCATCGTCGTTGGATCGACGACGGCACCTAACGTGTCATCGGCAATCTTGAAACCGCGCCGTTCATTCCCCGGTATCCCGTATAACAGCGTCGCGCCAAAGTTGACCCACACCGGCAGCGCACCTGCGTCGAAGTCGCGATCGCCGGCCGGCGTCCCGAAGTAGAGCACATCCTGTTTCGTCGCGCGGATACGGGAGCCGATCACGTCCGGAAAGGTGCTTCCCATCCACGGTCCGCAGGCAAAAACAAACTGGTCCGCCGCCCGGCGCGTGCCGTCCGAAAGCATGACGTCGCTCATCCGTCCAGACCTGATCGTCCCAGGACGTATATGGCTCGTTAGGTACTCTGCACCGGCGCGCACGCACGCCTCCCGCACCAGCTCACATGCCTCACGCGCAAGGAGATACCCCGCTTCACGCTCAAACCATATATGCCGCACACCGTCCAGCCGGATCTGCGGATAGCGCCGGGCGGCTTCGACAGGCGCCATCTCCTCCAGCGTTAGGCGCTCCGCGCGCATCGGCGCGACCGACCGCCGTGCATATGAGTCGTCGTCCGTTTCGAAGAGCCATAAGGCGCCCGTTTCGCGCAGGACCGAGCGCCCCCAAGTCTTCTGTTCTTCACGCCAACGGTCCAGCGCCCGCCGTACCATCTCGATGTACACGCGCTCCCCGTTGTACGTGGCGCGAATTACTCGCGTCTCGCCACCAGAACTTGCGCGCGTATTCCCCGCGCCCCACGCGTCCACCAGCGTTACCCTCGCCCCGCGTCGCGCCAGCTCCAGCGCCGTCCACCCGCCAAAAGCACCTGCGCCGACGACCACCACGCGCCTGGCTTGTGACTGGCGCGTTAGGCGGATGCGGTTCGGAAGCAGAACAGCCGGGAGCACCCCAGCCAGCCCCTTGACCACGTCACGGCGTGACGTCATGCGCCAAGATGTCATGCTCCACGAGACTCTGATAGGCACCGCCTCCTTTCACCATTGTGCCGCAAGCCGTGTAACTTCCGCGACCATGTCAGCTCTCGAGATCATCGCTGCCGCGTTCGGCGCACTCGCCGTATACCTCGCGGCTCGTGAAAACATCTGGAACTGGCCCACGGCGATCATCAACGTCTCGTTGTATACGATCGTCTTTTTCCAGTCGCGCCTTTACGCCGACATGGGCCTCCAGGTCGTGTATCTCGTGCTCTCGATTTATGGCTGGTACCACTGGCTGCACGGCGGCGCCCAGCGCACAGAGCTCAAAGTCTCCCGCGCGTCGCCGCGGCTATTGATCATCCTCGCGCTGCTCGTTGCGGCCGGATCGTACACGCTCGGCGCGACCCTCGCATCGCGCACGGATGCGGCCATTCCGTATCTCGATTCTGCGCTCACAGTCGCGAGTCTCGCCGCCCAGTGGCTCATGACACGAAAAGTCCTCGAGAACTGGCTCTTATGGATCGCGTTGGACATCGTCTACGTCCCGATGTTCTTCGCGCGCGGTCTGCCCGCCACCGCGCTCCTTTATTCGGTCTTTCTCGTCCTGGCGGTTCTCGGCTTCATCTCATGGCGTCGCTCTTATCTCACAACTCAGCCGGCGATCGCCTAACGCGCATCGTCGTCACAGGATCGGAGTCGACGGGGAAAACACTACTCGCGCAACAACTCGCCGAGCATTACGCCGTAGCATGGGTCCGTGAGTTTGCTCGTGATTATGCTGAGGAAAAACACACGCCGCTCACCGCCGATGACGTCGATCCCATTGGCAGGGGCCAAGTCGCACGTGAAGACGCCGCCGTCCACAAAGCGCACGATCTCCTGATTCTCGACACCGATCTTCTCAGCACACTCGTTTACGGAGAGCAATACTACGGCATCGCTCCAGAGTGGATCCCCGGCGCTGTAAAGCTGCGTCTCGCAGATCTGTATCTGCTGTGCGACATCGACGTGCCTTGGGTTGCGGACTCGGTTCGTGACGCTCAACATCAGCGGCGATCGATGCACGATGCCTTTCTACAACGATTGAAAGCGTTCGGCGCCCCCTTTCGTCTCATAACAGGAACGCCGAGTGAACGTCTGGCCACCGCGATCGAAAGCATCGACGCCGTACGACTCCTTTCGAGCTCATGAGCGATTTCTTTCTGCGGCACGCGCTGTCGTCCGAGTCCACCCGCCGTGACTTCATTGGCCAGACGTTCCGCGGCGCCGCAGCGCTCATAGCGCTCGGAACTCTCCCGGCACCGCGTGACGCCTCGCCGTGGACGGCTCGCGCGTATCCGTTTGCGTTAGGCGTCGCGTCCGGGGATCCCACACCAGACGGATTCGTCGCTTGGACACGTCTCGCCCCCGATCCAATCATCGGCGGTGGCATGCCAGCGCGACCTGTCCCCGTGCGCTGGGAAGTGGCCGCCGACGACAGCTTCCGTCGCATCGTGCAGCGCGGACAGGCAAATGCACTGCCCGATCTCGCGCACTCGGTGCATGTCGAAGTCGACAGTCTGTCGCCGGCGCGTGAGTACTTCTATCGCTTCATCGCCGGCGGCGAAATCAGTCCCGTCGGACGCGCCGTGACAGCTCCCGCGTTAGGCGCCGCCAACACCGAGCTGCGCTTCGCGTTCGTTTCCTGCCAGCACTATGAAAACGGCTATTACACAGCGTATCACCACCTCGCCGCTGACAACGTCGACCTGATCGTCCACCTCGGCGACTACATCTACGAAAACGGAATCGGTGATGCCGCCAACGCTGTCCGCCATCACGATGGCGACGAGATCATCACTTTGACGCAGTACCGCAACCGGCTTGCGCTATACAAATCCGATCGCGACCTCCAGAACGCACACGCCTCCGCTCCATTCGTCGTCACGTGGGACGATCACGAAGTCGACAACAACTACGCCAACGCCATCTCCGAAAAGAACGAAGCGCCCGATGTGTTCTTAGCGCGTCGTGCAGCAGCGTACCAAGCGTACTACGAGCATCTCCCCCTGCGTCGATCATCCGTGCCGCGTGGCCCATCCATGCTGCTGTATCGCCGCGCTTCATTTGGCTCGCTCGCGACCTTTCACGTCCTCGACGAGCGGCAATACCGCTCTGATCAACCATGCGGCGACGGCCGCAAGCCACGCTGCGCTGAAGCGCACGACCCTGCACGGACGATGTTAGGCGCGGAGCAGGAACGCTGGCTACTCGACGGCCTTGCTACGTCACACGCGCGCTGGAATTTCCTCGCGAATCAGGTCGTTATGGGCGATAACGAAATTCGCCGCACCGATGAATCTGAAGACACCTATCCGCTGGATACATGGAATGGGTATCTCGCTCAGCGTCAGCGCATTCTCGATGTGTTTGCTGCACGCAAAGTGGCCAACCCAATAGTGCTCACCGGAGACATTCACGTGAGCATCGCCATGGACCTGCGCGCCGATTGGGCGAATCCCACCGCTCCGCCGGTTGGTGTGGAGCTCGTAGGTACATCCATCTCCTCAGGCGGCGATGGCCGTCAAGTAACTGACGTCGGACGCCTCGTCCTCGCCAACAATCCGCACATGCAGTTCTTCGATGGGCGGCGCGGATACGTGCGAGTCGCCGTCACCCGTGAGCGCCTAACGGCAGATTATCGAATCGTGCCGTACGTGAGCCGTTATGGCGCTGCAGCCGAGACATCCGCGACGTTTGTTGTCGAAAACGGAATGCCTCGGCTGCAGCGACCTTAGACCTTAGACCTCTTAGTACCGATAATGCTCCGGCTTATACGGCCCTTGGTCCTTGACACCGATGTATGCCGCCTGAGCCGGCGTTAGGTCTGTGAGCTTCACGCCCAGCTTCGGCAGGTGCAAGCGCGCAACCTTTTCGTCCAGATGCTTCGGCAGCACATAGACCTTCTTCTCGTATTTGCCGGCGTTCGTGTGTAGCTCGATCTGCGCCAGCACCTGGTTCGTGAACGACGCCGACATCACGAAGCTCGGATGTCCCGTCGCGCAGCCAAGGTTCAAGAGACGACCTTCAGCGAGAACGAGAATCGACTTCCCGTTCGGGAAGACAAACTCATCGTATTGCGGCTTGATGTTCACCTTCTTGAGCCCAGGGATCTTCTTCAATCCGGCCATGTCGATTTCGTTGTCGAAGTGGCCGATGTTGCCGACGATCGCCTTGTCTTTCATGCGCGACATGTGCTCGACGGTGATGACGTCTTTGTTCCCTGTGGCTGTGATGAAGACGTCGGCCGTTTCGACTACGTCGTCGACGGTCTTCACCTCGTAACCTTCCATTGCCGCCTGCAACGCGCAGATCGGATCGATCTCCGTCACGACCACGCGCGCGCCCTGGCCACGCAGCGCCTGAGCGCATCCTTTGCCGACTTCGCCGTAGCCACACACAACAGCGACTTTGCCGCTAAGCATAACGTCGGTCGCACGGTTCAAGCCGTCGATCACCGAGTGCCGGCAACCATAGATGTTGTCGAATTTCGACTTGGTCACCGAGTCGTTCACGTTGATCGCAGGGAAGCGCAGCGTCCCGTTTTGCATCATCTCGTACAGCCGATGCACACCCGTGGTTGTTTCTTCCGAGACGCCGCGGATGCCAGCAGCCACTTTCGTCCAGCGACCAGGATTCTTCTTCGCCTCGGCGCGCAACAGATCGAGAATCACGCCCCACTCTTCCGGATCGTTGGCCGCATCGAACTCTGGAATCTTGCCTAACGCCTCGTAATCGGCGCCTCGATGCACGAGCAGCGTCGCATCACCGCCGTCGTCCAGCAGCAAGTTCGGACCACTGCCGTCAGGCCACATGAGTGCCTGCTCTGTGCACCACCAGTACTCCTCGAGCGTTTCACCCTTCCACGCGAACACCGCGATACCGCGCGGATCTTCGACACTTCCGTTCGGTCCAACGGCGACTGCCGCTGCCGCATGGTCCTGCGTCGAGAAAATGTTGCACGACACCCAGCGCACGTCGGCGCCTAACGCCGTCAACGTTTCGATAAGCACCGCGGTTTGAATCGTCATGTGCAGCGAGCCCATGACCTTTGCGCCGGAGAGCGGTTTGGATTTGCCGTACTCTGCGCGCAGCGCCATGAGGCCGGGCATTTCGTGTTCCGCCAGTCGGATCTCGTTGCGGCCCCACTCGGCGAGGGACAGGTCCTTCACTTTGAAGGCGGGACGATCCAGCGGAGACTTTACTGAAGTGGGACGAGCAGTCGTTGACATTGCTGAAGGGGTAAAGGACTTAGGGCTCAGTGCTTAACTGCGGTCGCCGCGAAGAGCGACGGTCCATCGGCTTTCAGATCCGGTGGGAGCGGCACATATCGCGCGCGCGCGCAACCGGCTTGTTCAAACCACGTGCCTACCTGCTCCTGCGAAAAGCCCTGCCACACGTGACCCAGGCGTTGCCGCAGGTCCTCGCGGTTGTGTGGCATCATGTCGAGCACCAGCAGGCGACCGTTGGGGCGAAGGACACGACTCGCTTCGCGTACCACTGCCGCCGGATCCGCGACGTTATGCAATACCAAAGCAAGAATTGCCGCATCCAGAGTGCCATCTTCCAACGGCAGCTTCTCTAGTTCGCCACTGCGCAGCTCGACGTTGCTGAGCGTGCTCGTCTGAGCGCGCGCGTGTTCCAGCATGGCCCCGGAAACGTCCACGCCAATCACGCGGCGCACGTAGGGGGCGAGGATCCTCGTTAGGTATCCCGTACCGCAACCCAGGTCGCCCACTACCCATGTGTCGTCCACGAGGCCTACGAGGCCCAACAGGGACGAGCGCTCGCCGAAGATGCTTTCGCGAATCTTGTCCCACTCGCTCGCTGATCCCGCGAAGAACTCATGCGAGCGAGCCCGACGCGTGCTTATGACCGCGCGAATCCGCTCAGCGTCAGCCGCGGCGTTTGCACTTTCGGCGAGATCCGCAGCCACCAGGTCCCAGAGCTGGCGCGACGATGCGCCCAGGTCGCGATTCAGCTGGTAGTACCGGCTCGTTCCATCGGCCCGGCTCGACACCCAGAATTCGTCGCTCAGCGTTCGTAGGTGGCGGCTCACCGTGGACTGAGGCAGTTGAGCGACTGCACAAAGCTCGCTGACCGTAAGCTCTTGCTGTGCAAGAACATACAGCAGCCTCGCCCGCGTCGGGTCGACGAGAGCTGGCAGGCGTTCGAGTAGCGCTGACGATGTACTCATTCGTATATCCGGATGGAAGGATATACGAATAGTTACCAGCCGTCAACAGGAACTGCTATTTCAGTTCGGCGAGCGCCGCTCGGATGCGGGGGAGGGCCACCTCGATATCCGCCATCGACGTCGCTCCAACCGAAAGCCGGAACCACCCCGTTTCGTCCGGCGACCCAAAGGCCTGGAACGGAACCACCGCCAGCCCGCATTCACTGAGGAGCCAGCGCCGCACATCGTCGTTCGTGCGCACTTCGCCGGCCGACGTCTTTTTCCCGTGCAACGCAAACCGTGCGCTCAGGTACATCGCACCCATCGGCGCCACGGCATCGACCGGATAGCCTTCGCGCTTGAGGGCGGTTATGCCGTTGTACAGCGCGAAGAGACGCTTCTGTAGTCCAGCGATGAACTCCTCGCGATACGTCGCGATGATATCGGGTCTGCCTAACAACTCCGCCGAGGCGATCTGTTCCGCGCGCGGCGCCCACGTGCCCACGTGGCCCAGAAAGTCGTTCTCGGCTTTCATGATATCAGTCGGTCCCACGACCCAGCCGACGCGAACGCCGGTCGCGGCGAATGCTTTGGACATGCCGTCGACATAGATCGTGTATGGTCGCATCTCCGGACGTAACCCAACCGGGTGCACGTGCTTCACGTCGCCAAACGTGAGCTGCCAGTACACTTGATCGTAAAGCAGGAACAGCGGGCGCTCGTCGGGACGGCGCCGTGCGTTCTCTTCGAGCACGACATCGCAGATGGCACCTAACGAAGCGGCGTCGAAGGCCGTGCCGCAGGGATTCAGAGGAGAATTGAGCACCAGCATACGGGCGCCGCGCACGGCGGATTGCAGCTGCTGCGCGTTAGGCAGGAATGCCGCGCTCGCGTCACACGGCACTGCCACCGCCGTCGCGCCGCTCAGGTGGCAGTAGTAGTTCGAGTTCCAGGATGGAACGCCGAAAACCACCCGATCCCCTGGATCGACCAAGGTGATGAACGTTCCGTATATCGCTGGCCGCGACCCCGATGTGATCAGCACGGCCTCGGGCGCGTATTCGATCCCAAGTGCGCGCTGATACCATGAGGCCACTGCTGTACGCAGGACGGGCATTCCCGTCGACGGTGGATAGTTCGTCTCGCGACGATGCAGGGCCCTCGCGATCTCATCCTCGAGGAACGCGGGGATCGGGAACTGTTTCGGATCGAAATCCCCAACCGTCAGATTGCAGATCTGCTCGCCGGCCGTCATGCGGGCGCGGATGTCCGCGGCAATCTTGAGGATCTCCGAGCCTTGCATGGCGGTAGCCATGGACGATGTCCGAGGTGAGCTTCCAGCCCCGGAAGTCTCGACTGGCGCAGCACTTGCCGCGGCAGGACGGGCCTGCCCGGGTGCGGGTGCCGTGCTCACGGTAGGTGTCATTGCTCCCACGCTTGGTAGTTAGGGTTGACGGCAGAAAGCACGCGGCTTTGCCAACTTAATCGCTTGGGCCCTGGCGATGCATGTTGCGTCGTTATGGCGAGCTATACTTCACGCAGATGAAACTCTCGGGAGCACGTTTGGTGCGAACTCTCCGGCACGCTGTCTTGGTAATCGCGAGCGCTGCGTCGGCCGCTGTTCTCCACGCGCAGACTTCGGCTCCGACCGTACTCCCCGTTCCACCGGGAGCGCGCGTTCGTGTGACAGCGCCCTCACTCGTTGGACCACTCATCGCGAACTACCTCGAAATGCGGGGTGACACCGTCGTGCTGGTGGAAGATCGAGCGGGCCAGGGGCTATGGTCGATCCCCTACTCGGAGATCCGCACACTGCATTTGAGCGTCGGAAACAAGCGCAACCATGGGCCCTATATCCTGCGCGGCGCCGTGCTTGGCGGAGGAGGCGGGTTTGTCCTCGGCCTTCTCACGGCTGCCACGTTCCAACCGGGCGACAGCACGAAGAAGTTCAAGCGGCTTACGACCGGAGCGGTCGTGGGCGGCATCGGTGCCTTGTTAGGCGGCATTGTCGGCTCGCGTTTTACCACCGAGAACTGGAGTCCCATTTCGCTTGGCCGACGCGTGAGTTTCGCGCCGTCCCGCAACGGCGCGACGCTGCGCGTTGACTTCACGTTCTAGTGGCTCGTTAGGTCTGCCTACCAGCCGAGCCGGGCGGTCACGACAAAGTTGCGCCGCGCCTGAACGTAGTAATACGACGTGGTCCCATCCGTGTACCCGGACGAATAGGTACGCCGGTTTGTGAGGTTGCGCACTTGAACTAGCAGAGAATGCGCGCCGAGTGTCACATCGGCTGTCGCGTCGACTGTATAGGCCGCGGGGAGCACGAATCGCTTGTCGCCGTTGTTGGCCAGGAACGACTCGCCCACATAGCGCCCATCGAGATGCAGCCACGAGTTTGCGGTTGCCGCCAGCGACACGCGATGGTTCGCCAGGAATCTGGGTGTGAGGAGCGGCTCCACGTCACGGAACGTCGCACCCGTCGCGTCATCCGTGTACTCCGCGATCCGCGCGCGGCTCAACGTGGCATTCCCGGACAAGGCCACCCGCGGTTCACTGGCGCCACGCCACGCCCCCTCAACTTCCAACCCCTGGCGATAGCTGGATCGCACATTCTTGCGCAGGGGAAGTCCGATGTAACTGAGCGCTCCGATCGGCGTGATTTCATTGCGGAAGCGCATGTCGAAGACATTCGCTCGCAGCGTTAGGCCGCGCTGCTCGTAGCTGGCGCCCATCTCGGCGTCACGCACACGCTCCGGCCGCACGCGATCCAGCGGGCCTGTGAATGACGCGTTGGTGGTGTCGATGTTGTCGAAACCGGCGAACATGTCGTTCCGTGTCGGCTCACGACCATTGCTGCCGTACGACGCGTACCACCAGAGTCGTGGCGTTAGGCGCATCTGCACACCGACCTTGGGGTTCATGAACAACCAGTCGATGTCGCTCGCCGCGATGCCCGCATGCCGGTCCGGTGTGTAGGCAAACGCCGCGCGGCGCAACTGCATATCGGCAAACCACGTGGCGCGGCCACGCTCGATGCTCAGCTTCGCGAACGCGCTCCCCTCATCCTTGTCGCCCCGGTTGGAGTAGAGGCGTGTGCTCAGGTCCGGGCGGGCGAAGAGAAAGTGATCCCGATGATAGCGGTTCCCGTGCGCGCCGAGCGTGAGCCGTGCGACGCCCCAGTCATTGGTGAAGGTGGTGAGCACTCCGGTCATCGTCGACGCCAGATTGAAGTTCGACACCGCACCGTCGAACGTGATGTCGTAGTCACCAGCTGCCGACACGTTGTATAGCGTCGCGCCTAACGTGCGCATGGGACTCAGCTGGCGAGTCACGCTGAGACCCAACACTCCCTGCCAGAACCGATCACTATCGCTCAGCGGGTTCGTCCGAGGATCAGCACGGATCTCTGCCTCGCTCGATGCCACGTATGCGAGTTGATTGCGCGAGACACCCGACAGCGCGATGACTTTGGCGATTGTGCGATCACCGTAGTAGCCAAGCGTGGCGAAACCGCCAGTCGATCGGTTGCCGGCGTTGCGCCGATATCCGTCCGTGTCTTGCCAGGAGAGTCGGCCGTACGCGGAGAACCGTTCATTCCAGCCCCGCTGCCATTCAGCGCTCGCCCGCCGGAGGTCGAACGAGCCGCGACTCAACTGTAGCTCGCCCCGGGGGGCCGCCCCAGCCAGCGCCGGAGACTCGAAGTTCACCGAACCGGCATACGCCGCCGTGCCTAACGAGCTGGTCCCCACGCCGCGTTGTAGCTGAACGCTCTGCAAACTGTTTGCAAAATCAGGGAAGTTCGAAAAGAACACGCCCTGGTCCTCAGCATCGTTCAGGGGGATTCCGTCCAGCGTGATGTTGATACGGGTCTGATCGATGCCGCGGATCCGGAAGTACGTGTAGTTACTGTACGCGCCCCCGTCGGAATAGACGGTGACAGCCGGCGTTGCCGCGAGAATAAACGGCATCTCCTGACCACTATAGCTCTGCTCAACCGATTCCGACGACAGCGTCGCTTCGCTGATCGGAGCGCGATCCGTGCTGCCACGCAGCGCCGTGATCGTTACTCGCTCCAGAGCGCGCGTCGTCGGCGTCAACATCACCACAACCATCGTGTCCGGTCGCGCAACGAACTCGAACGCCTGATATCCCGCGCGCGACACACGAACGCGGCTGCCTTCGGGGACATCCAGGCGAAATCGTCCGCTGCTGTCGCTGATGGTCGCGATATCCGTTCCGATGACGGCAACGCGCGCGCCGGCAATTGGAGTGCGCGTAGCCGCATCGCGCACTTCGCCGCCGAGAACCACGACTGCGATTAGCCACCACAACATGTCAACTCCGAAATGAAGGCGTTTCGAGAAATGGATTCACTGGCGCGTCGCTCCCCAGCGCGATCCAGCGTTGATAAAGCGGCATGGCCAGGCGAAACCAGGCGGTAAACGTCTGCGGTTGTTCGGCGACAGCGGCCGCCGCCACGTTAGGCGCCACCGCACGCCACGCCAGCACCTCATCAGGCCGCGGTTGCGGCTCCGTGTCGACAGTCCCTACGAAGACGTGATCGTATTCGTGCTCGATGAGTCCCGGCGGAACGTCGGCGCGGTACAAAAAGCGAAACGCCGGACGCAGCGTCGCATGGAGTCCGAGCTCTTCGCGCAAACAGCGCTGCGCGGCTTCGAGCACCGGCTCATCAGGCCGTGGATGCGTGCACGCGGCATTGGACCACAAACCTCCGGAATGGTACTTCCCCGATGCGCGCTGCTGCAGGATCACGCGCCCGCCCGCGTCGAACGCAAACACCGATACGGCGCGATGGAGCACGCCTAACGTGTGTGCACGAAGTTTCTCCTCCGTGCCCACCGCGGTGTCATTCCGGTCTACAAGAATGACCGGCGCCGGCACCACGAGAGCCGTCATATCGCCGCCCGCGCCGCATGATCCATGACGCGCGCAAGCGTGTCGCACGCCGCGACGATACGCTCGTTGGAGTACCCTGTAAAACCGAGGAGGAGTCCGTTTTGACGTTGCGCGACGCCGTATGCCGACACCGCCGCCAGCTCGAGGCCCACACGCTGCGCTTCGGCGACGATCGACTGGTCCCGAAGTGGTAACGTTAGGCGCGCGAGGACATGCATGCCCCCGTCGTGCGGCTTGAATTCAAGGTGACCGACACGCGCACGCCCATGCTCGAGCAACGTGGCGCGTCGCTCGTGATACAAGGTGCGCATCCGGCGGATATGGCGTTCGTAATGTCCGCTGTCCACGAATGCCGCCAGCACCGCTTGCTGTACGCCGGGGGCGTGGCGCCCTGAAACACCGCGCGCCGCGCGAAACGCATCGACCAGATGCGACGGCGTGATGACATAGCCTATTCGCAGCGCGGGAAAGAGCGTCTTGCTGAAGCTTCCCACATAAATGACGCGGCCGTCTACATCGAGCGTGCGCAGTGATGGCAGCGGTGCTCCGCCGTAGCGAAACTCGCTGTCGTAGTCATCTTCGATGATCCAGGCCTCCGCTTCGCGTGCCCACTCGAGCAGCGCGAGCCGTCGCCCCGCCGTAAGCGTGACGCCTAACGGGTACTGGTGCGATGGCGTGACACAAACCGCGCGCGCCGTAGGCGCCCGCTGCCGTCCGATCGTCACGTTCAACCCTTCGTCGTCCACCGGGACCGGAACGAGTTCCCCTCCTGCGCTTTCGATCGCCGCGCGAGCTCCGGTGTACCCGGGATCTTCCACCCACACTTCGTCACCCGGATCGATCACGAGACGCGTCGCCAGGTCGAGGCCTTGCTGTGAGCCCTCTACGATGAACACTTGCTCGGCACTGCACTCGATTCCCCGCGCCCGTCGAACATGCTCAGCTACGGCGTTGCGCAACGGCGCGTAGCCAGCGGCGTCGCCATACAGCAACATCTCGGACAGCGGCTTGCGCCAGAAACGCGTTGTCAACTGCGACCATGTCTTCCACGGAAAGGCATCCAGCGCCGGAATGCCTAACGCGAACGGAATGGCCAGCCCCGCGCCGCGGCGGTCGTGGCCAGGGACCGCCATGCGCGCGCCGCGCTCGGAGAGTCGTGGAGGCCGCATGAGCCCTGGCGCGAACGGCGCGGTCGGCGCCGAGCCGACCGCAAGAACACGTTCCGGCAGCCCGTGAGCGACAAAAGTCCCACTGCGTTGGCGCCCTTCCAAATAGCCCTCGGCGCGGAGCTGCGAGATGGCGGCGTCGACGGTCATGCGGGACACGCCCAGCGTCGCGGCCAATTCGCGCGCACCTGCCAGCCTCGCACCCGGCGTTAGCGCACCGCGGAGTATGGCGCTGCGAATTCCATCAACGATCTGGCGAGTCAACTGGGTGCGGCTGGCTCGATCGATTTCCAGCCATAGCGGTGGCGACGGGGGCCGTACCATTCTGGCCCGGTAACTTAGCCACGTTCTGGCACTTGTAAACAGGCCAGTTGGTTATCACCTTCCCGGCGGTAAGCTCATGAAGGATTCCGCACCAACCGACTCGCTCTGCGGGCCTTTTTTGTCGACTCAACGTGCGCGCCTTTAGGCCACCATCCGAACATGATTGAGAGACCCCAGCCGACTGAACACGTCCCGTACTTCTCACGCTACATCGACCTGGTTCCCGAGGGCGACATTCTTAAGCTCCTGGCCGATCAACAACGTGACACGCAGGCGTTACTCGAAACGCTCAGCGAACAACAGGCGCGCTACCGTTATGCCGATGGGAAATGGAGCGTCGCGGAAGTCATTGGCCATCTCGCCGATACCGAGCGCGTCTTCGCGTATCGAGCACTGCGATTTGCGCGCGGCGATACGACGCCGGTTCCAGGTTTTGACGAGAACGCATACACACCCGCGGGACGTTTTGACGATCGCTCGTTAGGCGACGTCGCCGCCGAGTTCGCCGCTGTGCGGCACGCGTCGCTCGCGCTTCTGCGCAGCCTGCCCAGGGGTGCCGACGAGCGCGTGGGAAGTGCCGATGGAAAGCCAGTCTCGGTTCGGGCCTTGGCGTACATCATCGCCGGCCACGAGTTGCATCACGTGAAGCTCCTACGTACTCGCTACGGCCTCTCGGCGTGAGCCAGGAGCTCGTTAGGCCTATCGGCTGACTTGGGGAGCCGCAGGCTCAGACGTTGGCCGGCCTGGATCCTCGCGCGGCGGTGATTACCGATTTGATGCCGCCGCGCACGTTGAAGTCACCGGTCACTTGGATCCACTTCGGTCGCAGCAATCCAGCCACGTCATCCAGGATGCGGTTCACGGCGCGCTCGTAAAAAATCCCATCGTTGCGATAGCTCCAGAGATAGAGCTTTAGACTCTTGAGTTCGATGCACACGCGGTCGGGTGCATACGAGATATGGATCGTCCCGAAGTCGGGCGCACCGCCTTTGAGAAGCTCCAACTCTGATGCATCGCTTTCGACGCCACCCAGCGGACAGAGAGACGTGAATTCATTGCACGTCATCTCGATGAGGTAGTCTCGATCTGGGTACGGATTCTGGAAGGACTCGAGAATGTCGGGCTTCGGCATCCGCCAACATCGCATGGCGCTCCCTACACTGCCACTAGCCGGCGAGCGCGACTGCTGATCGGCTGCGTCGGCGGCCAGGTACGGAACCGCTCAAGAAACCAGGGCGATTTCGCGCACCAAACTTCCTAAACCATGCCCTCGAGTGGTGTGCGGGGGGACCTGAATGGCCAGGGACGGGATCGAACCGCCGACACGCGGATTTTCAGTCCGCTGCTCTACCAACTGAGCTACCTGGCCGAGGAACGGGAAACGTAAGAGCCCTCTCCGGCTCCGCCAACTAGGGCTCCGTTTTTTCTTCGCACCGCCGCGTGCCTGAGCCCCCGGCACGCTTCGCGCCCCCACACCGGCAGTCCGCAGCCGCCCCACCCTGCCTAACGAATGTTCACGTGGGCCCTTTGCGACGCGTCACTCAGCACAACCCGTGTGGTCCGCACGTCACACAACGCCCCCCGCGATGTTACTCCCCGCCACGCGGATCGTAGGAGATTTGAGGGGTCCAATTCGACCCAAAAGGCGTTTCGGATCCGGCCGCGAAAAGTATGGACAGCGTCAGAGCCGCGGCCTACTTTGGCTTATAGCGCCGGTGCGATCGCACTGGCTATCGCCGCCGCGAGAACGGCGTGGCGGCACTCGCCCCCTGGAGTTTTCCAGGGGGCTCTTCTTTTGCCCGATGTTGATAGCGGACGGAGCGACCTACGATCTGTCGCGCAATTTCTTCGACGCAGCCTCGAGAACCTCAAGCTCATCGCGCGTGAGACTTTCGATCCCGGTTCGCGAGATCTTGTCCAATACCGCGTCGAGATTGCTCGTCGGCCGTGCGGCCGGTGCGGGCGCGGAAACGTCGCGGGATGGCGCAGCGCGGCGCTCCGACTGAGCCGCTTTGCTGCGAGCGATGACATCGTCGATGTCCTCGGACTTCTCCTTCGCTCGCGGTACTGATTTCGGTACGGCGCGCGGCATCTCATCGGGGTAGTCCGGTGCCTGCGCGACGTGATTGCGGATGCGATCGATGCCGGTGCTCGCCGATGAGGTGCGCAGATACAACCAACCCGCCGCGAGGCCGCCGACGTGCGCAAGATACGCGACGCCCGTCTGGTCACTCGCCCCCTGGATTCCCGCGACAACGTTTGCCACAGCCAGGATCGCGACGAGCCATTTGACTTTTACCGGCATCACACCGAACAGGTACACTTCGTCGTTAGGCCAGCGCATGGCGTACGCGAGCATAACGCCTAACACGGCAGCGGACGCTCCGATGAGCAGCGCGTCGCGCGCAAACAGCAAGTGGAAAAGCCACCCGCCCAACCCGCACAGCACGTAGTAGCGTGTAAACTCGCCGGCGCTCCACGCACGCTCGACGCGTGGACCGAACAGGTACAGCGTGTACATGTTCAAGGCGAGGTGCAAAAACCCGCCATGCACGAACATGTATGTTGCCACGGTCCACCACGACGTCGCCAAGTCTCGGCTGCTGAAGCCAAGCGCCTGCTGCACAGTGGCCGAACCCAACAGCGTGAGCTGCAGGAAGAACACCGCGACGTTGATCGCGATCAGCCACTGCACCGCGGGCGTAATACGCGGTGCTTCGAGGTCGTCTGTCGGTGGGAAGGCCATTCGCAGCCGAAAAGTCAGTGTCGCTATCTATGTAGAACGCACAGCATCCGCAAACGTTCCGGGTGTTCCATGCCTC
>JBFMFA010000002.1:0-21379 GCA_040753195.1 Gemmatimonadota bacterium
AAAGCGAATGGTTACGGGTATTGGATTGAATGCCCGGCGTTCACGCCGGGGCTCGCCGCAGCCGCGGTCAGCGGCGTCGGCGCGGCGCACCGTGCATGGATCACGCGATTGTCCAACATCGCACCGCTGATCGCGCTGGTGCGCGACGGTGCGCGTGCGGCATACGATGAGTCGTACGGGAGCGTCACCCTTGGACGACGAGGCGCGCCGCGCATACGCTACCAATTGAGGCCCGTCGACGCGCAACACCTGCGCGAGTCCATCGTAGCATCGGCGCGTATCGCGCTCGCCGGCGGCGCACGAGAAGTTCTCACATTGCACGCCCGTCCATTGACTGTGCGGCGCGAGAGTGATCTGGTCGCCGTCCTCTCGGCATCCGTCGCGCCGAACGACATCACACTCTTCTCGGCGCATGTGAACGGCACGTGCCGTATCGGACGAGACGCGCGCCATGCGGGTGTGATGCCTAACGGGCAGGTCTTCGGCGTGCGCGGACTGTATGTGATGGACGGTTCGATCCTGCCGACGGCGCCTGGGGTGAATCCACAGGAAACGATCTACGCCATGGCCACGGTCCTAAGCGAGCGTTTGGCGAGTGAGGAGCATAGTCGCTAGTCGCTGGCTCTTGGCTGGTCGTGCGGCCTATGGACTAGCCTGCCGCCTGCCGCGGCCGGGGCCCGTCGTCCCCGCGCCCTGGCAACGACCTGCGTATTGTCGGCGAGTTGTCTAAATTTCCATCTGCAATCGTCTGATACCCGCCCAAATCCCCTCGTTAGGCATCTCCGGAGACCGTTTCACAGTGACCTCTGCCGCACCGTCCATCGCGATGTCTCTAGACGAACTCTGCATCAACACGGTCCGCACGCTGGCCATGGACGCGGTGCAACAGGCCGAAAGCGGTCACCCCGGCGCACCGATGGCTCTGGCGCCGCTCGCGTACGTGCTCTTCACGCGGCACATGAAGCACAATCCCGCCGATCCCAATTGGCCCGATCGCGATCGCTTTGTCTTGTCGAATGGGCACGCGTCCATGCTGCTGTACGCGGCGCTCTACCTCAGCGGTTACGAGCTGACGCTGGACGATCTCAAAAACTTCAGGCAGTGGGACAGCAAAACGCCGGGTCACCCAGAACACAGTCACACACCAGGCGTCGAAACGACAACCGGACCGCTTGGCCAAGGGTTCGGCAACGCTGTCGGAATGGCCGTCGCCGAAGCGCATCTCGCCGAGATCTTCAACCGGGACCAGCATCGCATCGTCGATCATACGACGTGGTTCATCTGCAGCGACGGCGATTTGATGGAAGGGATCTCGCACGAGGCCGCGAGTTTCGCCGGACACCAGAAGCTCGGCCGTCTGATCGGTTTCTACGACGACAACAACATTACAATCGACGGAAGCACCGATCTCGCTTACTCAGACGATGCGCGGAAGCGCTTCGAAGGATACGGCTGGCATGTGTTGCAGGTGGACGATGTAAACGACCTCGCGGCGCTGGACAGCGCGATCGCGGCGTGTCGCGCGGAGACACAGCGGCCATCCCTGGTGATTGTGAAGACGCACATCGGCTACGGCTCGCCGAACCGGCAGGATACGGCCAAGGCACACGGCGAGGCGTTAGGCGCCCAGGAGGTCGATCTCACGAAACAAAACCTCGGCTGGCCGACGCTGCAGAAGTTCTGGGTGCCGGACGAAGCGCTGGCGCACTGGCGCACGGCGCACGAGCGTGGTGCCGCGGCGCACGACGAGTGGCGCCGCAAGTTGATCGCCTACACCAAGGCGCATCCTAACGAGGCCAAGGAGTTCAGCCGCCGCGTGGTGCAGCGCGATCTTCCGGCCGGCTGGCAGAACGCTCTGCCAACGTTCACGAAAGAAAACGGCAGCGTCGCCACCCGCGCCGCGTCTGGCTCTGTGCTCAACGCCATCGCGGCGAAAATCCCTGAGCTTTTTGGCGGATCGGCGGACCTGACCCCCTCAAATAACACGATGTTCAAGGAGTCCGGCGCGTTTTCGGCAACGAATCGCGGCGGTCGCTATGTGCACTACGGCATCCGCGAACACGGCATGGCCGCGATGATGAACGGGATGGCGCTGCACGGCGGAATTCTCCCGTACGCAGGGACGTTCCTGATCTTCTCCGATTACATGCGGCCCTCCGTACGGCTCGCGGCGCTCATGGGCGCGCACGTCATTTACGTCTATACGCACGACTCCATCGGGCTGGGCGAGGATGGCCCGACGCACCAACCGATCGAGCAGCTCAGCTCCTTGCGCGCGATCCCCAACCTCACCGTGTTGCGCCCGGCGGATGCCGCCGAGGTCGTGGAAGCGTGGCGCATCGCGTTGTCGCATCGCAGCGGACCGGTCGCCCTCGCGCTGACGCGGCAGAAGCTGGCGTTCATCGATCGAACAGCGTTAGGCAGCGACGCGAAGGATGCCGCGCGCGGTGGATACGTGATCGCCGAGTGTTCTTGCGCCAAGCCTGCCGTCGTACTACTCGCGAGCGGCTCCGAGGTGGCACTGGCGCTGCTAGCGCAAAAGCGGCTGCACGACGAGGGTGATATCTGCGCGCGTGTGGTGAGCATGCCGAGCCACGAGGTATTCGCGCGGCAGCCACAGGAGTATCGCGACGCGGTGCTCCCGCCTAACGTGAAGCGCGTTGCCATCGAGGCGGCGCACCCGATGTCCTGGTATCGCTGGGTCGGCACCGACGGCGCCGTGATCGGACTCGAGCGCTTCGGCGCCTCTGCGCCGTACGAGGCGATCTACAAAGGGCTCGGCATCACGGCCGATGCCGTGGTAGCCGCCGCGCGCGCGGTCCTTAAGCGTTAGGCGTTCGCCAGGGGTTGTCCGGGAGCGCGATCCGGTCTCGCCGCCCCTTGATGGTACCGTCGAGATGCAAAAGCGCGAGGCCGACGCCGGCGGCGCCCTGCATAAGACCCGTCTGCGCGACGAGGTTATCCGGTTGCACCCGGTGCTCCGCCTGAGTCCACTTGAGGCCACCACTCTCCTCGGTGGCGCGGCCGAGCGCGTCGTCCATGACGCGTTTGGCAAAGGCGAGGTGTTGCTCGTCTCGCGTCGAGCGATACAACGACGTAAAGAACTCGACGACGCCGCAGTTGCCGCAGCACTGACTGATGTTGTTCCAGTAGCCCGGACTTCGATCCGGCACGCCGCTGTCGATCGTCCCCTGTGCCAGGCGCGCCACTTCGGCGCCTAACGCGCGGTACTTGCTGCTACGGCCGAGGCGTTCGTAGAGCCGCGCGGTCCCCGCCGGCCCGTGGCACCAGCTCAGGTAAAACAGCGACTCGTTCCCCGGCTCACTATGGAAGACCTTCCAGCCGCCCTTCGCCGTCTTCGTCGCGACGTTGCGCAGGTATTCAGCACCTTGCGCGGCTGCGTCGAGAAGCTGTGTGTCGCTGTTGCGCTCCGCAACGGTGGCAAGGAAGTAGGACACGCCGGCCGTTCCATGCGAAAAGTTCGGCATGCGCCGGGCAAACGTCGGGTTCATCGCCCACTTCAGCCCGCCATGGTCGGCGACGCCTAACGAGGAGAGCCGGCGCGCCGCGTCGTGCGCGAGCTGCTGCATCCCCAGTTCACGGAATTGCGCTTCAAGGGCAAGGAGCGTCAAGCCGGTACCAGCGCCGCCTGAAATGATGTCGACGGTGGACGACCATTCAATACCATGGTCGACTGCTTTGGCGAGGCGCTGCACGTGATTCAGCGCGCGGACGGCGGCGTCGCGGTATTTGCGCTCCTCGGTGGAGCGATACGTCTCGTGAAGGACGAAGGCGAGGCCCGCCAGACCAACGTAAAGCCCCGTGCCGAGCTTCTCGACCGACTCGTTAGGTCCGTTCACCACGCTGACGATCGTGTCCGCCGCGTGCGCCGCATCCGCCAATACCTGCTGATCCCCGGTTGCGTGCGCGTATTCCAGGAGAAAGAGCACGACGCCTGGCATGCCGTTGTACAGGTCGTATGACTCGGTTTTGGGGTCGCGTGGATCCGCGGCCCATGTCAAACCGTTCGTTCCGCGCTGCGCGGTGGCCGCCAGCCACCGGTGTATGCGGGTCGCCGCATCGATGTACGTATCGGCGTCGCTGGCCTCGAAAGCATGCAGCGCTCGTGGCAACGCAACCAGTGAAGCCAGCGACATGGCGGCTTTGACCGCCGTTCGCCGGCTCATGCCATGCGGTTGGTCCAGGCACATGATATCTCCCGCGTTCGCGGCAAGAGTATCGGCCGATGTGACGCCGCGAAAGGCTTCGGAGCCTGCTGCGCACGGCTGTCGTCGTTGCTATCCTCTCTCGGTCTCGACCAACCTGGGGATACGCATGGCGCGGCTTCACGCAGGATATGTGTACGTCGGAATCAAAACGTCAGTCCTCGCACTCGACCGCAAGACGGGTGAGATCGTGTGGGCTGTGAAGCTCCCCGTGAAGTATGGCGGCAGCACGGTGTCCGGGTTGGCGAACGTCTGGTGCGACAACGACGCGCTTTTTGCGGCGTGCGCTGGCGAGATCTTTTGTCTCGACCCCAAATCCGGTGCGATCGTCTGGCACAACCTGCTCAAGAAGATGGGAACGGGTTTCGTGAGCATCGCGACTGAAGGGAGCACGCCACGCACGACGGCGGCGGCGGCCGGAGCCGCTGCTGCAATTGCGACCGCAGCCGCGGCGAGGACGGCCGCGTCCTAACGCTACCTAACGCCGAATCTCAAGCGCGAAGCGCTGCTTATCGGCAAACGCGCGCGTGATTCCAGCAACGTCGTCAACATTGCAGCTCCTATCTTGAGGTGCGTCACGCTACCACTGGCGGATGATGCGCCAATGGCGCTTGCATTAATGACAAGTGAAGGGTGCATGAGCATCGTGTTTCGCGCGCTCTAGTGAGGCATTCTCCCCTCGACTATATCAGGCTACATCTCGATCACATCAGCTGTGGATCACAACGTCATCGCAGCGGCCAAAGCCGCGTTCCCGAGCAGCGAACCAGGAGTAACGCTGGGTGCAGTCGTACACGGCGGCGAGTGCCACCCCGAACCGCTCGTCCGTATTCCGCTGGCGATGCTGAACCGGCACGGGCTCATCGCCGGCGCCACCGGAACCGGGAAGACAAAAACGCTGCAACTCATCGCCGAGCAGTTGTCGGCGGCCGGCGTACCCGTGTTTCTGGCCGACATCAAGGGTGACGTCTCCGGCATCGGCGCTCCTGGAGAACCTAACGAGAAGATCGAGGCGCGTGCGCGCACGACGGGGTACAGCTGGCACCCGAGCGGTTTTCCGGTCGAGTTTCTCAGCCTAACGGGTGCTCATGGCGCCCAGCTGCGCGCGACGGTCTCTTCCTTTGGCCCGCTGCTCCTCGCCAAAGTACTCGGCCTCAACGCGACGCAGAGCAGCGTGCTCAGCATGGTCTTCAAATACTGCGACGATAAGAACCTGCTCCTGCTCGACTTCGCCGACCTGCGCGCCGTGCTGCAGTACCTCACCGAGGAAGGCGCCGATGAGCTGAAAGACTACGGCGGCATGTCCAAAGCGACGGTCGGTGTTCTGCTACGTGAGATGATCGAGCTGGAGCAGCAAGGCGCCGAGGCGTTTTTCGGCGAGCCGGAATTCGATCTGGATGATCTGCTGCAAACGGAGCGCGACGGTCGCGGGCTCGTCACGGTGCTTGAGTTACAGGACGTGCAGCAACGCCCGGCGCTCTTCAGCACGTTCATGCTGTGGATGCTGGCGTCGCTGTACAACGACCTCCCCGAAGTCGGCGACCTCGCCAAACCGAAGCTGGTGTTCTTTTTCGACGAGGCGCATCTCCTGTTCGACAATGCGAGCGAGGCGTTGCTGGAACAAATCGAGCAAGTCGTTAGGCTCATTCGCTCCAAAGGTGTGGGCGTCTTTTTCATCACGCAGAACCCCAAAGACGTTCCGGCCACCGTGCTTGGTCAGCTCGGCCATCGCGTGCAGCACGCCTTGCGCGCGTTCACGCCGGACGACGAAAAGGCACTGCGCGCCGCTGCGCGCACGTATCCCAAAACGCCGTACTACGAAATTGAAGCGACGCTCACCTCGTTAGGAATCGGCGAGGCGCTCGTCACGGTGCTGCGTAGCAATGGCGCGCCGACACCTCCGTTTGCGACCCGCATGATTCCGCCGGCCGGGCGTATGGCGCCACTCAGTGACGCCGAGATGCAACAACGTCTCTCGTCGTCCGCGCAGGTGCGCGAATACGCACAAGCGGCTGACCGAGAAAGCGCCAGGGAGATGCTCGCGGCACGAGCTCAAGCCGCTGACGAAGCGACGGTCAGCGCGCGCGCACCCAGGTCCGACACAAGTCGGGCGCCTCGCGCGGGGCGCCAACAGCCGGGTACATTTGAGCAGATCTTAAAGTCGCCGGTCACTCGCAGCGTGGCGACAACCATCACTCGTGGGCTCCTCGGAGCCCTTCTGGGTACGATGGGTTTACGCACGCGGCGCTCTCCTCGGCGAAGGCGGCTGTTCTAGCGTGCGTCTGCGGCGTCAATTCTGCTTGCTGGTCGCGGCAATCCTGACGGGGTTCCCGTTAGGCGGCGCTGCGCAGATCGTGCGTGGCCGCGTGACCGAACGCGGATCGGCGGCCGCGGTTGGCGGCGTTCTCATTTCACTCATCAGTACACAAACGCGTGCTCAGACGGCGAGCACGTTGAGCGATCCGCAAGGTCAATATGCGCTGCGAGCGCCTGCTGCGGGCGCTTACCGCGTCGAGGCGAAGCGTATCGGAGTGCGCCGTTTTCTGAGTGAAGCGATCACGCTGGCTGCGGGCGAAACGCAGCGCATGGACATCGTGGTCGAGGCGCTTGTGTACCAGCTCCCCGAGGTCGTGGTGAGCGGCCTTGCCACATGCTCCGGCGCCGCACGCGATGCGCCTCGCGTCGGGGCCCTCTGGGAAGAAGCGCGCGCGGCGCTGTTTGCAACGCGTATTTCACTGCGCGAGCGTCTCTTCCGGGGTACGGTGTCCCGCTATGTGCGTGAGTTGGATCCGCGGTCGTTGCGGGTGCTCAAGGAAGAAGGGCGGCAGATCTCTGGAATTGTCGATCGCCCCTTCCGTTCGGTCGATGCCGAGTCGCTCTCCACGCAGGGGTATGTGGTAACGGACGACGACAACATGCGCGTCTTCCACGGCCCGGATGCGGATGTGCTGCTGTCGGATGCGTTTGTGCGAGATCATTGCTTCGCTGTCGCGCCGCCATCGCGCGAGCGCCGCAGCCTAACGGGCATCTCGTTCGCCCCTGCCGCACGGCGCAGACTCAGCGATATCGCCGGAACGATGTGGCTCGACGCGCGGACATTCGAGCTGCAGCTCGTGGAGTTCCGCTATGTGAACACGGACGGATTGCCTGACGATAACCGCATCGGCGGCGAAGTGCATTTTGCCAAGCTGCCGAATGGGGCGTGGGTCGTCCGCAAGTGGTTCATCCGCCTCCCTCAAGGCTCGCGCACAGCGACGCCGGTCACCGTATCCGGCGCGACGCCTAACGTCTTTGTGCGACAGGTCGGGTACACGCTGCGCGAGGAGGGAGGAAACGTCACCGCCGACGCCATGCTCCAGCGTGAGCGACCTGCAGGGTTGGTAGGGTCAGTGACGGATTCCGTCGGACGACCGCTCGTGGGCGCCGTGGTCGTCTTGAGCGGCACGCCGTACAAAGCGGTTGTCGATCAGCACGGCGCTTATCGCATCGATGGGATCGCGCCGGGGACGTTCTCGGTTATCGTGGAGCATCCGCGCTACCTCGCGTTCGGTCAGTATGCGGGTGAGGGCGAGGTGACGCTTCCCGAGGGGCTCGTTTCACAGCTGCACCTTACGGCGCCGCGCATGCGCGAGGTGCGTGCCCGCCTGTGCCCAGGGACTGAAGCGCACTACGAAAAAGCCGATTTGCGCGTGAATCTGATCGACGCGATGGGCCGGTTGGTTCCGTTCACATGGGTGCGCGTCTCATGGAATGAGGTAACATCCTTACGCCAAGGCCAGGTCACTCAGCGGACAGACCACGCTCAGCGCGAAACGGATCAGCATGGCGCCGTCACGTTCTGTGGCGTCCCCGCGCGGCGTATGCTGCCGATCTTCATCCTGCGCGGCGCGGACCAGCGAGCGATACGAGTCGACAGCGTTCGGCTCGGCGAACGCGAGGTACACGCGCGCGAAGTCCGGATCCCGTAGCAGCCGAAGCACGTGAACAACCGAAAGAACCCTGACCGGCTGCACGGATGACCGGATTGGAGCCTAACGACTCTCGAAGTCGTGGTTGCCTGCGTCCGTTGTTTCCGGTCATCCGGTAGAACCGCTTAACTAGCATCAAAACCGGATCATAATCCCGATCTCAGGCGCAAAGTCAGTCGCGTTAGGTGTGAGCCCGACGCCGGTGCCGATCTTCAGGTAGGCGCGCGGATGCAGGAAGTACTGCACCTCGTTCACGAATTCGATCTCGTCGATCTGATTTCCCTCGATCATCGAGAAGACGCGCCATTTTGGTGAAAGGCGCCGCAAAAACTCGAAGGCGTATTCGCCCACCTCGAACTTCTTGTCCGCTCCGTCCCATTCGATGCCGGTACGGAACGTCCATGTGCCGTTCGTTCGCCCCTTCGTCATCCCGAAGCCGAGTTTGTGCTCCCATGCCGACGTTCCGATGAGATCCTTGTTCTTTTGCAGCGGGAACACTGTCTCGAAGTATGTGAACATCTCGGCGCGGCGCTCCGTCTCGCGCCGGAACCGCCAGCGTAGCTGACCCTCCACGTCGCCGAGTCCCGACTCCCGTACCGTGCGCGGCATCGTCGAGGGATCCTTCGATGACTTACGCAGTTCTGCGCTGATCGTCGCCGCCTCCATCTCAATCGCGAGGTCGTCGGTGATTCCGTAGGCGAGGAAGATCAGGCCTTCCGACGCCGTGTAGCGTCCGCGATAATCGACGTCGCCCGCATGCCCGAACTCGTTAGGCTTGTATTCGAAGTTCCGGTCGGAGTACCACTCGAAGAACGGATAGATGAGTACTTCGCCCTTGTTGATCGACGTACCGAACATCGACGTCGACACGCCGCTGCCGCGATCGCGCAGATGGCGCGGCTGGTTCTGTGCTCCGACCTCACTAACGCAGATCGCTGCCACTGCCACCATCATGGATACGCGCCGCATCGGCTCCCCTGTGTGTCGGTGTACTGAAGGAGCAAACCACCACCCGTTCTGTGACAGCCTTATTTGAGCAGATCGCGACGCAGGTCGGCGCTATTGGCCGCACATTTCGCGTGCGCAGTGCAAATGACGCGCATGCGGGTAGTGTCGACGCGCGCCCACAGCGACTGCACGCTCGCGCGACTTCGCGCCGGATCGTCCGACATCTCCGGTCGCGCTCCCTGGAACCCCGTCAGCGGACGGTAGTTGATCGCGTCACCGCCAAACAGCACACCGCGGAAGAGGTAGGCGGTGCTTCCGGGCGTGTGTCCAGGGACTGGCAGCGCCCACAGGGTATCGGCACCTAACGCGAACAGGGTATCGCGCGCCACGGGGATGACGGTAACGTCGTCGGGCCGTGGCCGCTCCGTGACGCTCAGTCGTTCGGCGCTGCTCGGCACCAGACCTTGATAGTGCGCCGCGCCGGTGAAGAAGGGGACTTCTTCTGCACCGAGCACGAAGCGGGCGCGTTGGACCGCCGACCAGCCGCCGATATGATCGCGGTGGGCGTGTGTGATGAAGGCGTAGCGGATATCGGCGGGTTTGCCGTTGAGCCGTCGCGTCCCCCGTTCGAGGGCTGCTTCAGCGCCGGTCCAGCCGAGGTCGATCGCGATGATGCCGCTGTCGGTGCGGGCGAGGTAGATCATGCTCGCCCAGGCACCGCTGGTGGTGACGACTACGGAGCGCGGCGGATCCTGCAGCACGTCGATCCCGCGGGTGCAGCCTAACACTAACACAAGCGCAGCGAACTTCGTTAGGCTGCGCACTGCGGACTGTCAGGCGCCGCGGTAACGCCCGGCGGCGGCGATGAACTCCTCGAAGACGCGGCGCGTGTCCGGGTTCACCATTTCGAACACCTCCGGGTGCCACTGCACACCGACGCAGAACGGCGCACCGGGGAGTTCCACGGCTTCGACGAGTCCATCGGGTGCAACGGCACTCGCCATGAGCGACGGCGCCAATTGTTTAATCCCCTGGTGGTGCATCGAGTTCACCGTGATGCTGTCACGATCGAGGACGTCGCGCAGGCGGGACCCTGCCGCGACCTGCACCTCGTGAGCGAGGTGGTCGCGCGTGAACCCGTACGTCGGGAAGTAGTCGTGTTTGATGGACTCGGGGAGTTGCTCCTCGAGATCCTGATACAGCGAACCACCTAACGTGACGTTGATGACCTGCAGGCCGCGGCAGAGACCGAGCAGAGGTTTCGAGTCGGCGATGGCCCAGCGGGTGAGCTGCATCTCGACGAAATCGCGCGCCTCGTCGACGCGACCGAGCTTGGGGTGCGGCTCCTCGCCGAAGTGCGCCGGGTCCATGTCGACGCCGCCGGGGATGAGGACGCCGTCCAGTACATCGTACACGGCGCGCAACGCCTGTAGGTCCTTGTCTAGCAACGGGATAAGGACGGGCGCTCCACCGGCGCCGGCGACGGCGGAGTAGTAGCGCTCGTTCATCACCACCGAATGCGGGAGCAGCGGCGGGATTCCGTCGATGGCCTGCAGAGTCTGGGTCGTAACGCCGATTACTGGTCGCATCGTCTCTTAGACTGGGTAGCGCGGTGAATAGTAAAGCCGTTGCAACCTGCGCGCCGCTGGCGCCCCTGATCCCCGCGACCCCGCGCCGCGCAGGCGGATTACGGCCGATGTGGAGGATCTAATCCGCAGCCGGGGCTCAACTCTGATCGCCAAGCCCTGCCTAACGCGACATGCGGCGAACGAACATCAAAAGCGATGGCCGGATGACCAGATGCGGAAACGGCTTTCGTGGTTGGTCTCAAGTCGACAAACCGGCAACTGCAATTATCCGGGTAGTGGGCCTCTTGGACCAACTACCACTATCCGGTCATCCTTTCATCCGATCATCGTTTTTGTTAGTTAGCGGTGGGGACTGTACGCCGACAAGCGGCCGCACGTCTACAAAGAAGCCTGTTCCTCGACTGGCGCGCGATACGCAGAAACCGGCATGCGAGAGTGCGTGGCAGCATCGGCGCGATCGACGTGCACCGGCTGCGGAAAAACGCCTTCTTCCGTCTCGCGCACGAGTTGATCGACCACGCTCGTTAGGTTGCCGGTGCGGCGATATGTCGCCAGTTGACGGTCTGCGCTCGTCCCTCCCTCCAGGATTTTCACCGCGTATTCGACTTCCTTGCGGCTTCCCAGCTCATCGAGCACGTCACCGAGGAACCACTCGATGAACTCGCGAATGAGATCCTGCGCCGGCAGTTCGATCTCCTTGCCGAAGTCGATGAGTTTTCCATCGAGGCCGTATCGCACCGCGCGCCACTTGTTCTCCTCGATCAGCTCCGCCGGATAGATGCGGAACGTGATGTTGTCACGGCGCATCTTCCACAGCTTGAACACGAGTGCCTGCAGGATCGCCGCGATGCACACTGCTTCATCGACACGCGTGCACACATCACAAATACGGAACTCCAGCGTCGGGTATTTCGTGTGGGGGCGCGCGTCCCACCAGACCTTCGACCCATCCACGATGCAGCCGGTCGCGACGAGCGTCTCGATGTAATGCTCGAACGCCGACCATGAATGGATGTACGGCGGTACGCCCGTGCGCGGGAACGCACGGAATACGGCGCTGCGATACGACTTGAGGCCCGTGTCCCGTCCGATCCAGAACGGCGAGCTCGTCGAGAGACACAGAATGTGCGGGAGCACATAACGAGCGACGTTACACGCGTCGACGAGAAATTCGCGATCCTCGATGCCGATGTGTACGTGCGTTCCGAAGATGAGCAGCTGCTGCGCCAGCTGGGCCATTGCCTGACGAGTACCGATGTAGCGCTCGAGCGGCGTAATCTCCTGATTCGCCCAGTGTGAGAACGGGTGCGTGCCGGCCGCTGCGATCTTCAAACCCTTGCGCCCCGCCAGCTCCATGACCCCGCGCCGCAGCGAGATCAACTGCTCGCGCACTTCAGCCGGCGTGTGACACACCGTCGTTCCAACTTCCACGATCGACTGGTGAAGTTCCGGCTTCACCTGGCCCATGATGATGTGGTCGGCCTCGAGGATCTGCGTGATGTAGGACTGCAGCTCACGCGTTTCCGGATCGATGATCTGGTACTCTTCCTCGACGCCGATTGTCAGTGATGGTGGCTTCACGCGATACACGTCCCGAGAGCTGCGGGTTAGGAAAAAGCGAACGTCTCGCTAACTAAGCCGCTCGGTCGTGGCCCCCGTCAAGCGCGTCCGGCAAATGCCGACGACCCGCGTCAACCCAACTACTCCCCTCGGATCAGGCGAAGCATTGCAAGATTTGTATACATATCGTAGGCTAGCAGAGATCCGGCCCGGCGACGTTCTCCCGGCGGAGCACCCACGCATTTCCCGCATGTCGACGGAGCATCCTATGCACCATGTATCTCGTCAGTTTCTCTCCTTGGTCGGGGTCGTGCTGGTCATCCCAACGGGACTCCTGGCGCAAAACACCGGGATGGTCACGGGGAGGGTTACGGTGGAGGGGATTGGGCGACCCCTGCCGCAAGCGCAGGTCGGCGTCGTCGGCCTGCCGATCGGCACGCAGACCAACGAAGCCGGTGAATATCGCCTAACGGGCATTCCAGTGGGGCCGCGTCAGATCCGCGTGCAGCGGCTGGGCTTCGCCCCCTCGACCCAGACGGTCACCGTCGTGGCGGGACAAACCGCCACCCTCAACTTCGAGATCCGCGAAGCGCCGGTTTCCCTCGAACAGGTCGTCGTGACGGCGACCGGTGAGACGCGCAAGAAGGAGATCTCGAACTCGATGTCGACGATCTCGGCGGCGCAGTTGGAGAACGCGCCGGTCGTCAGCGCCCAGCAGATGCTCACCGCCCAGTCCCCTGGCGTCACGGTATTGGCGAATTCTGGCCAGCCGGGCGCCGGCGGCCGCATTCAGCTGCGCGGCAACAACAGCATTTCGCAGGGCAACAACCCCATCATTTACGTCGACGGCGTGCGCATTTTCAGCGGCAATACCGCGAACGTGCCTAACGCGCGTCAGAACACACTGCCGCTGAATGACATCAGGGCCGAGGATATCGACCGCGTGGAGATCGTGAAGGGGGCCGCCGCCACGACGTTGTATGGGACCGAAGCATCGGGTGGCGTGATCCAGATCTTCACGAAGCGCGGCGCCTCCGGGGCACCGCGTTGGACGGCGGAAGTCGTCGGCGGCACGAACGACCTCGAGTCCATGAAGGTGCACGGCGATCCGGCTGGCGTCTGGCTCCAACAGTGCCGAGGGCCGCTCATGTTCGGCATCGACATCACACGCGCGGCGACGCTTGGCAACGAGATCCCCTTTGAGGATCCCACCTGTCCGTCGAGCGACAAGTGGATCCAGACCGGAATCGTGCAGCGATACAACGTGTCGGTCGCGGGTGGCAGCGAACAGATGCAGTACTACATGGGCGGCAACCTCAGCGACGAAGAAGGAGCCATTCCCACGAGCCGCAACACCACGGGCGGCTTCCGCGGCAACTTCACGTTCCGGCCGCGTCCCAACCTCGAACTGGGTCTGAACTCGTCGTATCAGCGCGGCAAAGTTCAGTGGGTACCAGACGGCAACCTGGCGAATGGTTTCTTGCTGAACGTCGGGCGCGGGCTGGCCGGAAACTTTCGCGGCGGGGGCTGCGCAACCGGCATCACCAACTGCATGTCGAATGCCGACGTGCTCACGATCCAGACGTTCACGCGCAGCGATCATTACATCTCCGGTTTGAGCGTGAACTACTCACCGATCGAGATCTGGACGAACCGCCTAACGGTTGGCCTCGACTACAACGGCGTTGAGAATCGTTCGCTCATTCCGTACGGCCACCCACGCACTGCGCTGGGTCAGCTGATTCAGGGAGATCAGATCCGACGCTTCCTCTCGCTAGACTACGCCGCAACGCTTCGGCAGACCTTCGGCACCGCGTGGGTCTCAAACACGGCGTTTGGTGGGCAGTTGTTCCAGAACGCGTCATTCAATAAGAACGTGACAGCCAGCGACTTCGCGGGGCCCGGCGAGCCCACCATAACGAGCGCGGCACTGCGAACTGTCGGCACCGATTCACGACTCAAAGTGGTAAACGCGGGACTCTTCGCGCAGCAGCAGATCTCGTGGCGCGACCGCGCGTTCCTGACGTTAGGCGTGCGTGTCGACGGCAACAGCGCGTTCGGCGAGGACTTCGGTCTGCAGACGTATCCCAAGGTCGGTCTCGCTTACGTGTTGTCGGACCACGACTTTTGGCCCAAGACGGTCGAGACCTTCAAGCTGCGCGGCGCCATCGGAGAATCCGGCAAGGCGCCGGGCGCGTTCGACGCGGTTCGCACGTGGTCGCCAATCGCCGGCGATGAAGCCAAACCGGGTTTCACGCCCTCCCAGCTCGGCAATTCCAAGCTCGGTCCCGAACGGACGCGTGAACTCGAAGTCGGGTTCGAAGCCAGCGCGTACGCAGGACGTTTTGGTGCCGATGTCACGTACTTCAACACCACTACTTCGGACGCCCTGATCAACGTCCGCTTCCCACCCTCGCAAGGCTTCCTCAACACGCAGCTGCAGAATGTGGGCGAGGTAAAGAACCGTGGTCTCGAGGTGAAGCTCGACGGCGGCATTATCCGCAGCGAGAAAATCGATTGGCGCGGCCGCATCAACTTGACGCGTATCAAGAGCGAAGCCACTGACCTCGGCGACGAGCCACTCATCGCCATTGGCACGCTCACGGAGGTGCGTGAGGGTTATCCGGTTCCGTCGCTCTTCGCACCCAAGATTCTGAACCCTAACGAGAAGGCCGATCCAGTCCTGTCAGACGGTGACGTCTTCAGAGGCGCCACGTTCCCCGATAAGATCACCGGTATCGGAACGACCTTCACTCTCTGGGGAACGCTTTCGCTCGATGCGTTAGGCGAGTTCCAGTACGGAGGGCACAACATCAACTACGTCGGCTACCAGAATGCCAACCGCGGCGTCTGGCGGCCGTGCTACGACGCGCAGAAGAAGCTCGCCGCCGTCATCCGCGGCACCGATCCCAACGCCGCAGACGATCTGACCGCGCTGGAACGCGCCCGCTGCGCTATCAACCGCACCGTGCAGAACGCGGCGTGGTTCCTGGAGCCGACCGACTTCTTCCGACTGCGCCACGTGACCCTGAGCTATCAGATCCCGGCGCGTTGGCTGCGTGGCACGAATGGGGGCACGCTCACGTTGTCCGGCCGCAATCTGTGGCTCAAGACCGACTACTCGGGCCTCGATCCGGAATCGGCCGATCAGACGGACGATGAGTTCGCACGGCGTGAGTACTACCAGCTGCCGCAGCTGCGCACGTTTACGCTGGCACTGCGCATCAACTGGTAAGCGGAGATGACACCCATGCTATCGATCAGATTCGCGCGCCAAGCCGCGCTCGTAACGTTGGTCATTGCGCTGACCGGATGCGGCATGCTCGATGTGTCCAATCCTGGTCCGCAGTCGGACGAATCCTTGAACTCTCCGACGGCGATGGCGGGCCTCGTGACTGGGATGTCGTTCGACCTATCGCGCGCGATGGACGCCGCGACGCAGGAAACAGCCATTATGTCGGACGAGTTGTTCCACGGCGGGAGCTACGCCAATGAGGTGTTCTTTAACCAAGGAATCATCCGTCCCGATCTCGTCAACGGCATGTGGGGCGCGATGCATCGCGCACGTTGGGTGGCGGAGTCGGGCATCCAACGCATGCAGACTGTGATGGAGGGTGCTTTCGATACGAGTCCGCTGGCAGCTCGGGCGTACATCTATGCCGGGCTCTCCAACCGGATACTCGGCGAGCTGACGTGCAATGCCGTCATCGACGGTGGGCCATCGGAAGATCACAAAACACATTTCTCGCGCGCGGAGACCCATTTCACCGCGGCGATCACTATCGCGGAACGCCTAACGGGCGCACTACGCGACTCGTTGCGTCGCGTGGCGTACGGCGGCCGCGCGTCGGTGCGCGCTTGGCAGGGGAAATGGACGGAGGCCGCCGCCGACGCGCAGAATGTGCCGACGAACTACGTCTTCAACGCGTTTTTCTCCACCAACACAGCGGCCGAGAACAACGACCTTGTGTTCGAGACAAATAATCGCCTCGAGTACACCGTGTTCAGCACGCAATGGGCTCAGGTATTTCGCGACCCACGCGTTCCCTGGGATACCGTAAAGACGTCGAGCGGTGCGATTCAGAATGGACAGAATGGGCGCACGCCGATGTTCCGCCAGCGGAAGCACAATGGACTGGGTGCAGACATCCCCCTGGTAAAGGGAACGGAGATGCTGATGCTGCGAGCAGAGGCGGCGCTTCGGGCCGGCGATGTCGCCGGTGCGCTGGCGTTGATCAACCAGCAACGCGCGTTCTACAGCACGACGTCGAATCCGTTGCCCGCGTTGACGGGCCTAACGACGGCGGCGGAGTTGTGGCCGGTCCTGCAGAAAGAGCGCGGCGCCGTGGTCTGGTTGGAGAATCGTCGCCTCTGGGATCTGCGTCGCTGGAACGCAGAACCGGCGCCGATCAAACACACGTTCCTCGATGGCCGGGATAAGTGCCTTCCGATCAGCGAGAACGAAATGCTGTCGAATCCGAATCTGCGCGGGTAACGATGCTTGGAAGGATGAGGCGGCCGCTGGCCGTCTTCGTAGGCTCGCTGCATTTGTTTACAGCCTGCTATCAGTACGTCCCGGTGCAGGCCGCACCGGTGGGAGCTCAGGTGGGACTCGAAATCAACGACGACGGCCGGGTCGCGCTGCGAGAACAGCTCGGCCCGGGCGTCGTTAGGCTCGAAGGCCGCGTATCCGCTGTCGAAGGCGGCACCCTCGTGGTGCGTGCTTCCAGTGTCACGCAGATTAGCGGCCGCGCCACGTCGGTCGACAGCGTCGCCGTGCGTGTCAGTCAGGGGCACATCGAGCGCATGGACGAGCGCCGCTTGTCACGCACCCGCACGTGGATCGTGATCGGCGGTGCCGTTGCCGTCGTGGCGGCGTTTCTACTGAGTGGCGGAATTGGAGGCAAGTCGCCAACGCCGGAACCTCCCGGTGATCCTGGGGGCAACCAGTACAGAGGGCAGTAACGGTGTCTCCCGGATAAGCGGGTAGGTCGTATCCAGCCCCATGCCCAAACGCGTTGTGTGTGACCAGTTGTCAGGGGCGAGAGTTTGATTCTGTTGGCACTGGAACGGTCATGGCGGCGCTCTTGGCTTCTGTATTACTCGCGGCCGCGCCTTCCACGGCGAGCGGTGGCTTCCTAACGAGTCTTTCAATCTCGTCCGCGGGTACCGCATCGCTGATCAAAAAGCCCTGAGCCGAATCGCAGCGCTGTTGTCGCAGGAACTGGAGCTGCTCCATGGTCTCCAGACCCTCCGCGGTGACTTCCATTCCGAGGCTATGGGCCACCGCGATGATTGCGGCGGTGATCGCATTGTGCTCCGGATCGTTAGGCACGTCGCGTAGAAAGGCGCGGTCAATTCTGAGCGTGTCGACACCGAGACGCTTGAGTTGCAGCAGCGAAGAGTACCCGGTGCCGAAATCATCGATGGCAATGCGGCAGCCCAGCTCGCGCAGTCGTCGCAGCGCATTCGCAACCGGCTCGCCCGAAAGCAGCACCTTCTCGGTGATCTCCAGTTCGATGGACAGCTCTCCTAGCCTGAGGCCGGCTCGCTCCATCGCGTCGCGCAGCGTCTCGGCGATGTGGTCGTACACTACCTGCCGCCCCGAGATGTTAATGCTCAGGCGTAGCGCGGGCAGGCGCGCACGGCGCCAAGCACGGGCTTGCAGGAACACACGCCTAACGAGCCAGCTCCCGATTGCGTCGATGAGGCTGCTCTCTTCGGCAATGCCAATGAAGTCTGCCGGGAGCAACGTCCCGCGCTCCGGATGCTGCCAGCGCAGTTGCGCTTCGACGCCCATGATGTGCCCGGTCTGAACATCAATCTGCGGCTGGTAGAAGACCACCAGTTGATTGCGACTGATCGCCTGCTGCAGCGCCGCCTCGAGAGCGACGCGTTCCTTGACCCGGGTCGTTAACCCACTCGCCGCGAATTCGATGCTGTTGCGGCCGCAGTTCTTGGCGCGGTACATCGCGGCGTCCGCCGCGCGCGTGAGATCCACCGCATTATCTGCATCGTCCGGGAAGATGCTGATCCCGATGCTCGCGGTCGTCGAAACCTCCCCATCCTGGAGAACCACCGGTTCGGCGACGCATGCGAGAAGCTTGCGTGCGATGGCAGCTGCCGCATCGGCGTCTGCGATTTCCTCGAGAACGACGACGAACTCATCGCCACCCAAACGCGCGATGAGATCTTCTGAGCGCACGCCGCGCATCAACCGCCCGGCGATCGTCTGGAGCAACTCGTCGCCGGCCGAATGGCCTAACGTGTCATTGACCACCTTGAAGCGATCCAGGTCGACGTACAGCAGCGCAACGCGCTGCTTATGGCGTTTCGCGCGCTCCAGCGTGTGCGGAAGGTTCGACTTAAACACGGTGCGATTGGCGACTCCCGTTAGGGCGTCGTGATGCGCCAGATGGTTGAGCGCTTTCTCACCGTTCTTGATCGCGCTGATGTCGGACATCACGGAAACGAAGTGCACGACGCGTCCTTCGTGGTCGCGCACTACGCTGATGTTCTCCCATGCCGGAAATAGCTCGCCATTCTTGCGGCGATTCCACACTTCGCCCTGCCACTGATCGGTGCTCTCGAGCGTGCCCCACATTTCCCGGTAAAACGCATCATCATGCCGACCGGACGCGAGCAGCTTCGGATTCTTTCCGAGGACTTCGTCACGTTCATATCCCGTCATCTTCGTGTAGGCGCGGTTTACCGTGATGACGCGCCGCTTGGCGTCCGTGACGAGGATCGCCTCGAGCGTCGCATTGAACACATTGGCGGCAAGCCGCAGTTCCACCTCCGCGACTTTGCGTTCGCTGATATCACGAACGAAGCCTTGCCAGCGTCCATCGCTGAGGATGCGCGCGCTGACTTCGACCGGAACGAAACTGCCGTCCTTACGACGCAGCGACCACTCGGCGACGTTCGTGCCGCCCTTTAGCATCTCCTCGCGCGAACGCAGGAGGCGCTCGACTTGATCCGGCGGAATGAAGTCGAGAATAGTGTTGCCGACGATGTCTTCTCTGGTGCACCGCAGGAGCTTGCAGCCGGCCTCATTAACGTCCGTGTAGCGGCCGGTGAGGTCAGCGAGGAAGATCCCGTCAGGCGCGAGCGCTATGAGCGAACGCAAGCGCTCCGCGCTGCCGAGCACGTGGCGGCGGCGCACAGACGGCACGAAGGATCGCAGCCGAGCGATCAAGGCACGTGCAGCACGGGTGAGCGTCACGCGTCAACGATGACAATTCGCGACTCCTGGTGCGTCGGGCGATGACGCCGCAACCGTGTAGGAGATTCCTTGACGAGCTTGCTGCTTGCGGATTCTCTGCCTGTGCGCCATCCGTTGCGCGCACCATCCGCAAGGCGCTATGCCCATCGAATACGAGATCGATCACGAACACCGCCGCGTCGTAGCGACCGCGCATGGAAGCCTAACGCCGGAAGAGATTTTCGCGTACCAACGCGAGGTGTGGTCGCGCTCAGACATCGCGCGCTACGATGAGCTGGTGGATATGAGCGACGTGCAACGCATCGTAGAGGCGACCCCTGAGGGAATGCGCGATCTGGCGCACATGTCGGCGGAGATGGATGCATCAGACGGCACGTCGAAATTCGCTATCGTCGCGCCGCAGGATGTGGCATTTGGCCTCGGCCGCATGTACGGCACCTACCGCATTATGGATCCCCATAGCACCAAGGAAGTGGCGGTTTTTCGCAGCCGGCATGCAGCGATGATGTGGTTAGGCGATGAGGATCAGGCGATGGGACCAGCGATCCGTCCGATCCCAGCCCGAGAGGATGCACGGGCGTGACGCGGCGCCCGCCACGTGCATCCAACGCATCCGGGCGACTTATCGCTGGTGACTCGCAACCGACTGCTTCGGAGACGAACCGTCCACTGCCCGCCGTGCTTCCAACGCCGGATGTGCGATGGTCTCGTCGGCGGCACGTGACGTTATCAGCCGCGACCCCCGCTCCAGCGTGAAATACGCCCAGATCCACTCCAGCATCACGCTGAGTCGGTTCCTCCCGCCGGCGAGATAGAGGATGTGGATGAGAAGCCATCCCCACCACGCGATATATCCGGTGAAACGGATGCCGCGCAGTTCGCCGACCGCCCTATGGCGGCCGATCGTCGCCAGCATCCCCTTGTCCAGATACGCGAACGCCTGACGCGGCTCTCCCCGCAAGGTGCGGACGATGTTCTTCGCCGCCCAGCGTCCCGCCTGATTGGCGAACGGCGCCAGCTGCGGGATCCAGCGCTTCTCGTCCCAGCGCAACGCCGCGAGATCGCCGATCACATACACCTCCGCGTGCCCGGGTATCGTCAGGTCCCGTTCCACGAGCACCTGACCGCGACTATTGAGAGGCGCACCGAGCAGCTCACCTAACGGCGATCCGCGCATGCCGGCGGCCCAGAACACGTTGTGCGTCGGGATGCGTTCGTCACCAACCCACACGGCTCCCTGTTCCACTCGGGTCACTTTGGCGTTTGTGCGTACCTCCACGCCCAGCTTGCGCAGTCCGTCGGCTGCCTTTTGCGACAGCGCCGGATGAAAGCCGGGCAGGACGCGAGGTCCGCCTTCGAGCAGGACGACGCGCGTGTCCTGCACCCTAACGATTCTGAAGTCGTCTCTCATCGCCGCACGTGCCGTCGCCGGGAGAATGCCGGCCAGCTCGACTCCGGTGGCCCCTCCGCCGATGACCACGAACGTCAGCAACGCATCGTGCGCAATGAGGTCCGGGTAGCGCTCCGCCTCCTCGAACGCGAGTAAGAAGCGGCGGCGAATCTCCTCTGCATCGGCGACGCTTTTTAGTCCCGGCGCGACTTTCGACCATTCTTCGTGGCCGAAATAGTCATGCTCGAGACCCGCCGACAGGACGAGAAAGTCGTACCTGTATTCCGTTTCCAGTCCACCGTCAACGTGCACGACACGGCGCTGCACATCGATATCGACCACGGTGCCCATGACGACGCGTGCGTTCTGCTGTCCTCGCAACATCCGTCGGATGGGCTGTGTGATGTCACTCGCCGGAAGCACAGCGCTGGCGACCTGGTACAACAGCGGCTGAAACAGGTGATGATTTGTGC
>JBFMFA010000003.1:0-20254 GCA_040753195.1 Gemmatimonadota bacterium
TGGCGCTCGGTGCGCGCAGCCGCAACGTGATTGGGATGATCGTTAGGGAGAGTTTGCGCGTGGTTGTTGTGGGAGTCGTCCTCGGCGCCGTTGTTGCGCTACTTGCTGGCCGCTGGGTTGCGCCGCTGCTGTATGAGGTTTCGCCGTATGATCCCCTCGTGCTCGTCGCAGTGGCAGTGCTGCTCACCGCGGTCGCTGTGGTCGCGAGTTGGATTCCCGCACTGCGCGCGTCGCGTGTGGCACCGCACGTGGCGTTGCGCTCGGACTAGCATGGGGTTTTACTTCGGCACGACGACGAACGTTGGAACGGTGCTCCCGCCGCCCGCGGTCACGTTCAGCAGCGCCGCTGTTGAGAGCCGAGTGAGCATGCCTTCCATATAGTCGCCATGTGTTACGAATGGCGCCGTGTCGAGCATGCGGTCGTAGATCTCCATCTTGTCGTCGACCCAGCTCGGATACGGCTCGCTGGGAATGGCGACACGCTCCTGCACAATGTGCGGCGTGCCTAACGCCGTTCGCACGGCCGCCGCCCAACCGGCGTCGTCCACGCCCCAGCCAAGAACGACGCCTTCGCCACCATACGCATCACTCGGCTTTAGCACCATCCGATCGCGGTTCTCATGGATGAATGGCATCAAGTCTATTTTGCGACCCTTGTACGTCGTCTCGCGTTCCCGCACGACGCGAGTCCACGGAATGCAGTCCGCGATGGCTGCGTGGTCGGCTGCGCTGAACATTCCCGCATGGGCTTCGTCGGAGAGCACAGCCAGGCTCGCCTTTTTGTGCAGGATCTTGCAGCGAAAACCGTCGACCATGCACACGGCGCGCTCTTGTACGGCGCGAACGACGTCGTGCGTCAGCCCGCAGCGTTCGACGAGCTCCGTGATGAGCACGCGCTTGTAGATCAGATCGACCTGTGCGCCTTCGAGCCAGAGCTTGCCGTTTTTGTATTCACAGGCGCGCGGGTCGGCAATCGTGCAGTGGATGCCTAACGCCGCAAACGCCTCCTGATACAGCTCGAATTCCGTACGCGTCGGGACATCATCCCAATCGAGAATCGCGACGCGGGGGCGCTTCCCTGAGCCGGCGAACTCACGATACGAATCGAGGAGCGCACCAACGACGCCGGCGCGCGCGGGAAGCGGGAGGAGCTCGTAGTGCTTCGCGAACGCGCGCATCGCGGGCAGGTCGATGAACGCCGCGGCCAACTGGTCGTTGTAAGCGGCGCCGGCTGGGGTCTCCGCGTTGTATTCGGTGAGCCCGAGGGCACTCGTCTCCGGCACCCAGAAAAAGTCCAGGCGCGACGTGGGAGTTGGCTCGCGAAACCCTGGGTCTGCATGGATCAGCTGTTCTTCCCAAGCCTCCAGGCCGAACTGCGCTCGGAAGCTGGCGTCCTGCATCGTGCGTTCGTGCGCCGTGCGGAAGGCGCGCAGTATTCCGCGCACGCGCCGTTGCAGGCTGGTGAGCTGCTCGACGGTGATCAGCCGCGGCCGCAACACGGTGCACAACGCGCGGTCGCCGAAGACGAGCCGGCGGCTGCGTAGCTCGCGATCGAGCTGCGCCGCCGTTTCTGCAGCGATATCCGGCGTTAGGCAGTCGTGGTAGACTGCAATCGGTGAGCGATGCGCCACGCCGCGACTATTGGCTGCGGCTGATGGCCGGCCGCGGTCCGGATGGGCGGCGCGGCGCGTCCGACCGCGACGCGCGGAAGAGTCGGGCCCACCCGAGATCGCCCGATTGCGCGCGCGCGTCCTTGGCAAGCTTGATGGCTACATCGGCCAGATGCTTTACCGCCCATTCGAAATACGTCGGCGTGAGCGAATACACGTCCATGTCCGGCGCGCAGTTCATGAAGTCGATCGCGTACGGCACACCGCCCTTAATGGCCCACTCGATCGAGTTCATATCATAGCCTAACGCGCGGCAGATCGTGCGCGACTGCTCCACGATGGTCGTCCCCATTTGCTCGGACAGATGCGCGTGATCGACGATGTACTTCCGCTCCCGCGGATCGTACTTCATTGGCAGAATCTCTTCCTGGCCAAGGCAGAGGCAACGCACGAAGTGCTCGAAGTGAATGAACTCCTGCACGATCATCGTGAGCAAACCGGACTGATCGTACGCCTGCAGCAACTCCTGCAACGAGTGGCAGACGTGCACCTGCTTCCATCCGCCGCCGTGCGCGTCCTTGAGAATGCACGGGAGCCCGATGTAATCCACTAACGCTTGCCAATCGAGCGGATACTTGAGGTTGCGCAGCGACTCGGTGGGAACGATGCCAGGAACGTATTCCTTGTTAGGCAGGACGACGGTTTTCGGTGACGCGATCCCCAACTTCGTGATCAGCGCGGCGCCGAAAAACTTGTCGTCGGCCGACCACATGAACGGATTGTTGATGACCGTCTTGCCGTCGAGCACCGCTTTCTTGAGATACGAGCGGTACATCGGTACTTCGTGTGAGATCCGATCGATGAGCACGTCGTATTCGGCAGGAGCATCCATGTGTTCGGCGCCGATCTTGGCGAACTCACAGACAACGCCGGCGTCCCGCTCATTTACTTCCTTGATGAGCTCCGGCGGCATCGACCATTCGCGCCCGACTAGCAGTCCAATCTTTTTCATAGGGTCGTCCCTTTGACCTTAGACCTTTGACCTTTGATTTGTTGTTTAGTCATGCCCGCCGACATACCTGACAATCTGCTTTTCCCAATACGGCCAATCATGCGCGTGACCATCCCAGATGCGTAAGGCGTTGCCGATGCCTTTGCGCCACAGGATCCCGGAAAACTCCTGGTTGTCGTGATACGAGGGATCGCCGCGGCCAATCGTTAGGATGATGTCTTGCCGGCGCATCGCGTCGAGCCGTTCACGCTGCCATTCGTGCTGCACAAAGTCGAATGGATTGCACTGATACACGAGATCGTCCGAATACCCGCCCGTCATGCCCTTGATATCGTACATCCCGCTCATGCCGATGATGCGATGGATCATATGCGGATTGCGCAGTCCGATGCTCATGGCGTGAAATGCGCCGAAGCTCGCTCCTGTCGCAATGACAAATGGGTTGCCGTTTACGTGCTGCGAAAAAGGGAGCAGCTCGTCGCGGATGTATCGATCGTACAGCAGGTGCCGCCGCGCGCGTTCGCGCGCGTGAATCTCTTTGTTGTACCAGCTGAGATCGTGGTTGTGGTCGAGGCACCAGAGTTGGATCCAGCCTTTGTTGATGTGCTCGTGGAGCACGTCGGGCATATAACGGTTGGGCCACTCGTTATGATTGCCCATGGTGGTGGGAAATGCGAGCAGCCGAGCACCGGCGTGACCGAACCAGCGAACGTGCATTTCGCGACCTACGGCCGGGCTGTGCCAGACGTGATGGTGCCCGGGCATGCGAGTGCTCATGCCGCCAAGCTACCTCGTGCCGTACCGCAACCGGAAGAACAACTTAACCGCAGTTGACTCACTGAACACCGAGGAGGAATGGGAGTGCCTTCTTGAAGCGACGACCCCACGCAGCCTCGTTATGCACTCCCCCGTCATCTTCCACCCACATCAACTCCTTGCTGCGGCGGTACCCCTTCTCTTCCAGCAACGCGTACATCGCTCTGGCGTTGGCGAGCGTGCGAGCCCCTTCGCGCGTACCCGTGTCGAGATAGATGCGCCCTGGGACGTGCGGCGCGCACTCGACCCAGTCGAAGATGGCGGCATTGGCGTACCAGAGCGATGGACTCAGCGCGCCAGCAAACCCGAATGCTGCTGGCTGACGGAAAAACCCGTACAGACTTATCAGTCCGCCCATCGATGATCCGACGATCCCGGTTGTTTCGCGCTCGGGGAGCGTGCGGTACCGCTCATCGATCATCGGCTTGAGTGTATCGAGAATAAAATCGAGGTAAGCGTCGCCGCGGCCACCGCCGCGTTCCGGATCAACGAACGGCGAGTATTCATCCAAGCGCTCGGCACCGCGATTTGGTATGCCGACAATCAGCGCTCGACGAGCTTTGCGCGGCGCGTGGGCGATGGCTCGATCGACGCCCCATTCACCCGCGAATGCTGTTTCAGGGTCGAAGAGATTCTGCCCGTCCTGCATGTAAATGACGGGGTAGCGCCCCGTCCCCTTGTCATACGACGCGGGCCTGTAGACGAAGATGTCGCGGGCGTTTTCAAGCTCTGGGCTGTAGACGCTGGGAATGACATCGAGAGAACCGGGGGGCGACCGCCGGCGTTTGACCCACTTCGTCAGGAAGCTGCGGCTGATAGGCATTGCGCTGCGAATTTTATCGCTCGCGCGGGGATGACCGAAGTGCTTGCTGGGTGGGAAGTTCGCCCCCAACATTGGTGCTATGCGCGTCGCACCTTGGGTCGCGGGGATGCTGGCTCTGCCGGCTTTGCTGTTCGCGCAGGACACCACGCGCCGAGAGCCTCAGAAACTCCAGACTGTCACCGTCGAAGAGAAGGCGGATTTCACCAGCGCTCGACTGGTCGGCTTTGATCGGCGCCGGCTGCGCAAGCAAGGTACAGTGTCGTACTTCCTCGGTGAGGACATCACGAAGCGCGGGACGATTCGCGTGAGCGACGCGCTGCGGCGCGCCCCCGGGGTGCGTGTTTTGGAGAGCACTGAACTCGGCAACAGCATGAAGCTGATCGCGTCGTCTCGAACCCAGCTGCCGAGTGGGGGTGGCTTCCTTGTACGCGGGCCGCCGAGACGGGCAGGGCGGGTAGAGACGGGCGGCGGCGGCGGCGGAGACGCGGCACTGGTCCCGTGCATCATGCAGGTGGCGGTGGACGGGTTTGTGAAGGAGCGCGGCTTTTCGGTGGACGAGATTTCGGTGACAGAGGTTTATGGCATCGAGGTGTATCCAGCCGCGTCATCACTTCCCGCGGAATTCGGCTCGATCAAGCCGGACGGGTGGTGCGGGATGGTGATGATCTGGACGCGTTCCCGTTAAGTGCGGTTCCTTAACCGAAGCTGGCGCACGGGCCTCTGTCTGGTTGCACGTTACAAAAGACAACCGATACTACGATGACCGGAGGACCGGAAACAGCGGATAACTGCAACCGCACGTCATTGCATCGTTAGGCTTCATCCGGTCATCCGGTCATCCGGTCATCGCCCTTCGTTTGTTGCCGGAGGTCGCCACTACGATGAAGTTCTCAATGCGGTGCCGAGCTCGCCTCGTTGTCTGTGCTGTCGCTGACAGTTGCGGACTTAAAGCTCATGCGGGCGAGAAGAACCACAGCTACCGTGAACACAACGCCGCCGCCTAACGCGCCCATCAATGCGGTAGGACGTTCTGCGTCTGGCGTATAGTACCACGCCGCGATAGCCCCGGCAGCCGCTGCGAGGGCGAGGCCAATCGCCGTGAGCAACAGTGAACGTCTGTCCAAACGCCAGAGCCAATGGCCGCCGAGCGCCACGATTGGCGCCGCAATCAGCTGCAGGATCGGAACGGCATACGCGATCCCCTCGGCCCACCGAAACTCGTTGATGCCATTCCACACCAGCGTGATCGCCAGCGCGAGCAACAGCACCGCGAGAGCGCGCGCTAGGAATCGACGCATTTACTGAGCGTACAGCTGCAGTCGCATCCCGACCTGGTCGGCCATGTCGCAGGCGGCCTGAAAATCGGGATGCCGTACAGTGACATATCCATCGGACACGAGCGTTTGAATCCAGTTGCGCCGCTCCGCACCGATCGGCAGCAAATCGATGTGCACGATGTTCTCGCCGTAGTCGGCCATGATTCCTGCTAGGCCTTCGATTCGCGTTATGCGGCCGCGCCCCTGCGCGCGCTTGAAGATGTTCACGACGTTGTACTTTCGCGTCGTATCCGGCGAGAAGCGACCATACAATTCCGCTTCGGCGTAGCCGACGAAGAGGTCGATATCGGACGTGTAGTTCATGAGATCGACCGTATGCGCCCCCGGCGGCCGCGCGGCGATTTCACCAAAGACGGCTTCGCCTTTGCCGGTATAGAACCACTCCATGTGCGTCATGCCGGTCTGGAAGTCCATCGCCTTGAGCACGTCATGGCCTAACGAGATCCCCTGCTGCACGACCGGTGGGCTGAGGTCGCGCAGCGTCATCGTCTGCGGCGAGATCCACTCGGTGCTGCGCGCGATGAGCGGATTCGGGCGATAATAGCACACATTTTCATAGACGATGCGACCGTCGATGCAGATAGTGTCGTACGTATACTCCTCGCCTTCGATGAACTCCTCGACGTTCACTTCATCGTACGACTGGACACGCGAAAGTCCTTCCTCCAGCTCGGCCATGGACTTGGCGCGGATGGTGTCCATCGAACCGGCGCCGGCGATGGGCTTTATGATGAGCGGGAAGCCGAGGTGCTGCGCGGCATCTCTGACGCCTTTGATACTCGTGGCCGACGCGTGTTTGGGTGAGCGGATGCCCGCGGCGGTCACGCGCTGCTTCATGAGATCCTTGTTGCGGAACGTGAGGGCCTGCGGAACACGCATGCCGGAGACGCCTAACGCTTCGCGGATCTTCGCGGCGAGGATGACGCCAGGTTCCCAAAGACACACGACCCGGTGTACCGGCTGATCGCCGATGCGCTCACGGACATGACGCACAACCTCGTCTTCATCCATGAAGTTGGGGACGCGGATATACCCCTTCATGTGCTCGCGCGTCAGGCGTGGAAGTTCGTGTTCGGGGACGTCGCTCACGCCAACGACATCGGCGCCGTTGACAGAGAGGCCGCGACAGAAATACGGCATTTCGCCTGGGTATCCTGGGGCCAACATGAGAACGAGCATCGTCTATTCCGTAAGGTTGGTTCGTCTCCGAAGCTGACGGTACCATCCCGGTACCGTCAGCCAAGCTCAATCCGCATGACACTCACGATTTGCTGCAACGCCTGCTCGACGACGGCCGTCTCTTGATGCCTAACGATAATGTAGCCTTCGCCTTCGTAGCTCGGGGAACGCTCACTCCCAATATCCGGGAGTTTGACGTCACTGATCATGCCTTCGAAGGCACGCGCCACCTGTTCCCATCCGTGCACGGCGCGGACGCGGCCTTCGCCCTGCCCGCGTAAGAATGCCGCACCCGCTGAGTATTTGCGGTGCGGCGTGTCGAAGGTGTTGAAGATCATGAGCCGCGTCCACGCCTGAACGAAATCAATATCGTGCGCGCGAGACACCAGCGTGGTGATCTGCGCACCGGGCGGCCGCGCGGCCACTTCGGAGATAGCGACCGACCCGTCGCGCCGCCGGAACCACTCCATATGGCTGAGTCCCGTGGTCATACCTAACGCGGAGAGCGCACGGCGTGCGGCATCCTTGATATCGTCATACCGCGGATCATCCACTTCGCGCGGCAGCACCAGACACCACTGGATCCACGGGTTTTCCAGCACATGCAACGGCGTGGGATAATAGTGCGTCAGCGAATGCCAGATCGCGCGTCCATCGAGCGAGATCGTCTCCAACGAGTGCTCCTCACCGATGATGAATTCCTCGAGCAGCACCGGCGCCACGTACGAAGGGCGAAGGCTGCCTAACGCAGCGCGCAACTGCTCCACGTTTTCGACGCGAAAGGTCTGCTGCGCGCCGGCGCCGGCTGGCGGCTTTACCACGAGCGGGTACCCTGATGACGCGCCAAACGCTTCAGCTTCCTGGAGCGTACGTGCGAGCGCGTGGCGCGCGCAGGGAACTTGATTCGCGCGCAGTACGTCCTTCATGAGCGCCTTGTCCCGGAAGTTCGTGGCCGCGGCGACGCTCAAACCAGGAACCCCCAACGCCACGCGCGCCTGAGCCAGCGGTACCTGCAGCTGCTCATACGCGCCGAACAGCCGATGAATGCGGCCATACCGCACACTCAACTCCCGGGCGGCCCACACGAGCTGACTTGCGTCCAGCACGTTCTCTACGCGCCAATGCGCCACGCGCGCCACGAGATCGGGCGGAAGTTTCTCCGCCGATTCATGCGTGATGACGCCGAGGTGCACGTCGGGGAGCGAGGCAGCGGCCTCGATCATCCCCAACGCGTTAGGCGATAGGAGCGGTGCGGCGAATAGGACGAACGGCACCTAGCGAATCTGCAGCGTGCCGCGACCGCGCGCGACTGGCCAGCGTACCATCGCGGTCATCCCCTGCCGCGTTCGATCGAGCCCGCGCTCGGACTTCGCGACGGTCTCAATGGGATACCACCAGATCGTCCCGTCCTCACTTGCCACCGTCGGTGGGAATTGTGAAAAGGAAAGCTCACTCGTGAAAACGTCGTCCGCGGAAAAGCGCGACGCATCCCATTCGAATTCCACGTTCAGGTGTCCGTCCGGCGTGACGATGATGTTCTTGCTCAGTCGGGGAATGCTGTCTGAGGTCGTTAACGCCACTTGCACGACGTCACTGTGTACCGCTTCGCGTGCCGTGAAGCGGGCGGTGGTCCAGGAGTGCAGCGGTTTGTACGCGGAGCGTTCGACCTCGAGTTGTGTCGTTTTCCCACTAAGCACGCGCTCCTGCAGGAGCGCGCGCACATCCAAATCGACCGGCGGAAGCTCCGTCAGGTGCAGTGACTTTTCGATCTCGTGAATGCTTGGCGCGCGATCGGATGCGTCGCCGTGGGCGTCGTGGCTGTGGTGTGTTGACTTCGGCGGCGCGTTGGGGGGCGGCAACTCGTGATACGGTTCGCGCCGGCGCGTCATGGTGTCCGCGAAGTTCCGCGAGTCGGGGAAGCGAGTGTACTCTTCGATGGAACCACCGCGATCCGGCGCGATGACGATCGAGTAACACGCCGCGTGCACCCACAACTCACCGTGGCCGTCAACGTCGATATCGAGACTCTCCACGTGCGCCGGCTCACCTGTGCGGAGGTAGTTCTCGGCGACCGAAAGCTCGCGCCACACGGCCTCCCGCAGATGCGGGAGGTAGAGTCCTCCGAAGACGCCGTGCCAATAGGCGTCGTTGCACTGCGCGCGCCCGATGGCGCGGCGAGCGTCGAGCGGTTCGCCACGTGCGCGACAGAGCGAGGAGAGCGCCAGCATCTTCTTGTGCATGCGATTGGACTCAGCGTACTTCACCAGGAAGTTACGCCAGTGGGCGCCGCGGATGAGCATCCCGTCGCGCGTTAGGCGATCCGCTCCGAGCTCACCTTCGAGGTCTGCGAGGCGATCGGCCGCCTCAGCCGGCAACGACCACGCTTCCATTTCGCGGTAACTGGCCGTGGCGAGGTAGGCGAGACCGCTGCTCGGCACGTGGGCAAGCGCTTCGCTGAATGTCGACAAAAGTACGTCTCCTTTGTCGACCGCGCCGAGCATCGTGCGGGTGAAGTCTTTCAGCCAGCCTTTGCCGTAAACCCAATCTTTGGTGCCGGGCCAGCCCCCGAACTTCTCGCCGTCGTCTGCGAGAACGGCGAGTGGCATGCCCTTATCGCGCAAACTCGTTAGGTACGCGAGCGTGTCTTTCGGCGGTTGGAAGGGGATGAGATATCGCAAGCGTTCGTCAATCGCGAACAAGGCGAGACGTTTGCCGTCGCTTTCTGTCCAGAGTGGCGCATGCAGCCGTTCGCGTTCGACGCCGCTGACGAGAAAGTGTCGATCGTCGACGATGGCGTATGCTACGCCCGCGTCGGCGAGGTCAGCGGCGAGGTTGGGCTCCCAAACGCGCTCCGTGAGCCACAGTCCCGTGGCGCGAGTACCGAAGCGGCGTTCGATGGCTGTGTGCATCCAGGCGATCTGCTCCAGCCGATCGTCGCGCGGAATCACCGCGAGCACGGGCTCGTAGAAGCCGGCCAGCAGCAGCTCGATTTTTCCTTCGCTCGTTAGGTTGCCGATGAGGTCGACGACGCGCGCGTCGTAGCGCTCCAGCCATTCCAACAACGGACCCGACATGTGAATCGCGATCGGGAGGAGGCCGGTCGTCTTGACGTGCTCGAGGAACGGCAGATACACGTCGCGCACGTGTTCTTCGAAGACGTGTCCGAAGTTCCCCACGGGTTGATGCAAGTGCAGGCCGAACACAAAGCGGATTGGCTGTGCCATAGACGGTCTATCCTGAAGCGCCTTCGCTGGTGACAAATGCGGACGGGTCGAAACCCAGCCTGATGCCTAACGCACGAGCGTCGATGGCTGACGCAGCGCGCAGCAGGAGCGGATGCACGTGCCACCAGGCGGTCTGGGCGTCGAACGGAACGGGGGTCTCCAATTGGTCCAGAAGATCCAGCACGGACTGTGCGCGGCGTAGCGCAGAGCCCGTTGTGTCATTCGGGAGTGCATGAATCGCGCGCACCAGAGCACGCGCGACCAACTCTCGCAATGACGCATCACCTTGCGCGAGTGCGGCAAGCTCATCCGTGGTGAGCGAGCTAGTCAGCAACAGATGTCTCAGCTTGGCGCGAATCGGGCCGCGCGCACGCTCCGGAAAGTCCGTCAGCAGCACGGTCTGCCATTCTCCTGCGCCGGCGAACGTTACGCGCACTTCGGCGTGCAGCGAGTCCGGAGTGGGTGAGGCGACTTCTGTCTGTAATTGCAGCACACGGCCCGTCCGCGATGCCAGGAGTCGCACCACACCGTTTCCGGTCTCAGAGACGCGATAAGCGCGCGGCACGGCCGTCGTCGCGTCGATGCCGTACGCCTGGGCGGCGGCAATGCCGGCAGCGACGCGGTAGTCGCTATTTCGTCGCGCTGCCACGGTGCGCTCATAGACGTCGCGGCCAGTGCCAACCGCCGCGTCGTTGCTGTGCGCCAGTTGTAGGTGTTCGAGCAGCGCCTCTTCCAACTCTCGGCCCATTCCGGGGCCAGCGAGCTGGCATGCATGCGCAGCGTAGCGAAGCACCTGTCGTGGCTCGAGGCCGCCAATATCGTCGAAAAACCAGGCGCACGAGGTGAACATACGCAGCGCGTCGCGTTCCATCTCGAGCAACTCGGCGGCTCGCACGCGATTCGGGGAGCGCGTGGCAACGCGCGCAAGGACCTTTTCAACCTCGTTAGGCTCCGCGGTGACGATGTCGCCATACGCATCGCGCGCAGCCCACGGATCGGCGAAGTGTTCCTTTCCTTCCTTTTCATACAGGGCGTGAATCCCGGCCGCGAGAACTTCCAGTCCGTTGCGCAGCGGCGCGCGCCATTCCTGACTCGGGTACTTCTCGCCGTTGATGCGACAGCCACAATGCGCGCGCCAGCGCTCCACGCCGTGCGCGCAACTCCAGGACGTCGGTTCGACAAGCTCTACTTCTTCGCTCGCCGGCGTCTGCGCGAGATACGAGGCGAAGTTTTCCACTACGACGCCGCGTTGTGCGCGCAGCTCAGCGATCACGCGCGCCAGCGCCATCTCCGCGAACTTGTGATGATGCCCATACGTCTCCCCATCAGTTGCGATTGACGTAAGCCGTTGACGAGTGCGCAGCATGCGTGCGGCCCATGTTCCTGCGTTCGTGAGCAGGCTGCCGAACGCTACACCGTGTGAGAGATCGCCGTCGTAGATGCACAGTGCGACGCTCGCGCCATTGGACGCTGTGTAAAGTCCCGGGACGCCTTTCGGCGGCGGCTTTACCACCTGATGCGGCGCGAGGATAGTGAATTTGATGCCGCATTCGGCAAGCACATCGAGCGTTTCGCTGTCGACGGCCGTCTCCGGCAGCCACATGCCTAACGGTTCGCGGCCGAAGCGCCGGCGAAAGTCGGCGATCCCCCAGCGCACTTCGGTCAGCTTGTCGCGACGCGAGGCAAGGGGGAGTATCACATGATGGTACGGCTGCGCGATCGCGTTGCCGTAACCCAGACGCGCCACGCTCGCGCGATCGGCCGCGATGATGGCGTCGTAAGTTCTCGGAGCGTAGTCCTGCAGCCACTGCAGTAGCGTCGGCCCGAAGTTGAATGAGATCCACTCCAGCGTGTTGACGATCCCGATGATGCGATTTTCGGCGTCGGCTCGCGTTAGGTGCGCGGCAACGACCGTGCGGTAGCACTCGCGCTCGATGCGTTCGTTCCAGTCGTGGTACGGGGCAGCTGTCGCTTCGACTTCTACCTCATCGAGCCAGGGATCTTCCCGCGGCGGCTGATAGAAATGACCGTGAATGACGATCGAATGCGGCGCATGCGGCATGAGCAGAACTCAGACAGCGTGTGTTTTGCGCCGCTGCTCCAGTGCGTCGCGCAGCATCACATACTCCCCTACGTTCTCCAGCGTCAGCACGCCGACGAGTTGTCCGTCGCGCAGAACCGGCATCGTCTGGCACTCGTGGCGCTGCAGACGCTCGAAGGCGCGCTCCACACTCTCACGCGCGTCAGTCACGCAAATCTCTCGGCTCATGTGGTCCGCGACGCTCGCATTCTCTCCGTTTTGCGCCAGCGCTTTCACCAGGTTCGCGCGCGTCAAGACGCCGACCACCTGACCTCGGTCCATGACGGGAAAATCCTGTTGAAATCCCGCCAGGAGATGCTGCACGGCGCGCGAGAGCGTGTCGTTGACGTCGAGCGTGCGTACCTCGGCGATCATGAGCCGTTCCACGGGCACGTCGTGCAGCGCGGCTTGCATGCGCGAGTGTGTTTCTTCGCCGGTTGCGCCTAACCACACAAAGAGCGCGATGAAGACAAGAAACGGATTCGTGAAGAAGCCGACGATACCAAACAGCGCGGCGAACCCGCGTCCGATCGTGGCAGCAATCCTCGTCGCCCGCACGGCGCCGAGTTTGATGGCCAGCGCGGCGCGCAGAATGCGACCGCCGTCCATCGGAAACGCGGGGAGCAGATTGAATAGCAGCAGCACGGCGTTCACCCACATCACGCGCGCGACGAACGTGCTTCCGGTGAGGTCGATCTCCGTAGGAGTCACCGCGGCGCCCGTTAGGCGGAGGATGACGTACAAACCCAGCGCGATCGCGGCGCTGACCGCGGGACCGGCCGCTGCGATCACGAGCTCTTGTTGCGGCTGCGAGGGAAGCCGATCGAGGCGAGCCACTCCGCCGATCGGAAGGAGCGTAATGCCGCGCGTCTGCACACCGTAACGCCGCGCCGTCAGCGCATGGCCGAACTCATGCGCCACCACGGACGCAAAGACGACGAGAATAAAAGCGATCGCGAGGAGCACGCTGGCGAGACTTCGCGAGCGCTGATACTCGGCGATCCCCACATACAGGATGAGTAGCGCAAACGTGGCATGGAGATCGATGTCGATCCCCGCGATGCGTCCGATGCGCCAGCTCCATTTCATCGTGCCGCCCGGCGATCTACACCCGCGCCGCGAGCGTTGCGCCGATCAGCGCCGTCTCGATGGACGGAATGATGTCGGGGAAGACGTCGTCGCGCTGCTGCTGCGCCGCGGCGATCTGGAACGCGTCATGGACGCCTTCTCCCTCGAGCGCCCTGCCTAACGCTTGGAGAAGTTGCTTGCAGTCAGCGACGTGGCCGTTGAAGCGTTTGATCGCGTAGTCGTCGACTTCCCCGGTGGAAATGATGAACTGCCAGTCGGACGACTGCACGAGCAGCATCGCCCGCGCCGCCTGTGCAAGCACCGCGTGCAACGTCGGATTCCCAATCGCGCGCGGCGCCAGTGACCAGAACCATTCTTCCAGCTCCCAGATCACGGGCCACGTCCACCAGGTTTGCTGACCGAGCCACATGCTCCAGTCGCCGTCACGACCCCAGGAGCCGGTGCCGAGCCGCAGCACGGGAAAAACGTCCGTTCGCTTTACGTGATCGGCGCCACGCGTCGCGTGCAGCGACGGGTAGTTAGGCAGATTCGCGTAGACGTCCCCCAGGAAGTCCGGACCTTCGTACCACCAGTGACCGAACAGCTCCGTGTCGAACGGCGCGACGATGACGTCGCCGTGATGCTCGTGGCGTCGCTGCGCAATCCCGTCGAGTAAGGCGGCGAAATGTTTGGCGTGTTCGTGCGCCTGCCAGCGTGCGGCGGCGGGATCGTACGGCTCTTTCGCGCCGAGGTCGACGCCCTGCCCTGTCACGCGCCAGAGTCGCACGCCACCGGGCCAGCGGATTTTGTGAAACTCGAGATATGCGCCATACCCGGGGTATCCCCCGTGGCGATTCCAAACCTGCGCGGACGAACGTGGGTCGCGCACCAACACGTCGACGGGTGCAGGCGCGTTATGCGTCGTCACGCGGTACGCGCTGTACGGTGTGCGCGACGTGTGCCGTGCGGAGCGCATGAGCGTGGCCATGCGCTCCGGCTCCCCTTGCACCAGCTGTGCGTAGACGCCGAGCGGTTGTCCGGCGCGCGCCAGGTGTGCGTCGACGTAGAAGTAGCGGAAGCCAGCTTCGGCGACGAAGTGTTCGATGCCGAGGCGCTGCCGAGGAGCCACGTTAGGCAGCGGCTGCCACTTGCCGGCCGGGCGGTAGGCGCACTCGGGCACCCAGCAGCCGACGGGGTCGCGTCCAAAGATGCGCCGGTGTTCGGCGAAGCCTAACGCGAGTTGCAGTCGGATGCTTTCATCGCGCCCGAGCAGTGGCAGAAATCCGTGTGTCGCGGCCGACGACGTGATTTCGATACGCTCGCGATCTTGTAGCGCCCGGAACCCATCGAGGATGCGACCGTCGAGTGAACGGAAGAGCGAGCGCATGCGCTCCAGCCGATCGCGCCAGTACCCGACGAGGGGCAGCAAATGCGAGTCGTTCGTGCTCTGCAGCGACGCCGGTGCTTCGTCGAGAAACTCGAAGCGGTGTTTGAAGTACGCTTCAAGTTCCTCGGCGAACGTGGGATGCTCCAGCTGATTGGCGAGGACCGGCGTAAAGCCGATCGTCACCGGGGCCGCGATTCCGGCCGTGTCGAGCGCCTGCAGCTTTGCCAGGAGCGGGAGATACGTCTCGATCGCGGCTTCACAGATCCAGTCGCTGCCGTGCGGCCAGCGTCCGTGGTTCAGCACGTACGGCAGGTGCGAATGCAGCATGAGCACGAAATTCATGCGCGCCGCGTCCATACCACGTTGCCTAACGGCGCCAACGTGGAGACTCGATTACCCGCCGATACAACTCGCGATACTTTGCTTCCGAATGCTGCCAGCCGAAATCGCGTGTCATCGCTTCGCGTACCATCGCCGTCCACGTCTGCGGATGACGGTAGTGATCGATCGCCCGCGCACACGCATTGATGAAGTCCAGGTGCGTGTATTCGTCGAACAGGAAGCCGGTGATGTTGTCGTCGATCGTATCCGCCAGCCCACCCACGCGACGCGCGACGGGAATCGTGCCGTACCGTTGCGCGCGCATCTGCGTTAGGCCGCAGGGTTCGTACTGCGACGGCATAACGATCATATCGGCGCCGGCGAGCAGACGATGTTCCTGCTCCACGGTGAAGCGTGTCTGCACGCCAATGCGTCCCGGCGCCCGCAGCGCCAATTCGGTGAGCACGTCGACGTAACGTTTTTCACCCTGACCCAGGAACAAGAACTGCGCGTCCAGCGAGAGAAAACGCGGACTCCCCAGGATGAGATCGAGCCCTTTCTGCGCCACCATACGCGCGCTCATCCCGATGATCGGTGTCCCCGGACGCTGCGGGAGGCCGAACAACTTCTGCAGCGCCGCTTTGCATTTGCGCTTGCCGCTCAGGTTATCGCGCGAAAAGTTCGCGACGATGTGCTGATCGGTCGCTGGATCCCAGTCGGCGTTATCGATGCCGTTGAGGATTCCGACGAAACGCTCACGGAGCGCAATGAAGTGTTCGTGCAGGCCAAAACCACCGGCCGCCGTGCGCAACTCATGCGCGTGGCTGGGACTCACCGTGGTCACCGCGTCGGCGCATGCCATGCCCCCTTTGAGCAAGTTCATGCGGCCGTACCACTCGAACATGTGGATGTTATAGAACTCCCAGGGAAGTCCCACATCCGCCATCGTCTGCGTCGGGAAGTGCCCCTGATACCCCGCGTTATGCACCGTCAGCACACAGGACGTCTTTCTGTAAAACTGCCGCCCCACGTCGTACGCGCGCAGATACGCCGGCGCGAGCGCGGTGTGCCAATCGTGCGCGTGCAGCAGCACCGGCGCCGTGGTCACCTGCGGCAGACCATTCAGCGCCGCCATCGCAAAAAACGCCCAGCGCTGCGCGTTGTCGCTATAGTCGCCGTGTTTGTCTCCGTAAATCCCGTCGCGGTCGAAATAGTGACTATTCGCTACGAAATAGACGTGCGGTTTGCCTTCTTTCACGCGCTCGCGCAGCGACGCCGACTCGAGCATCTGCGCCTGCTCCGTGCGCGGACCCACCACTACCGCGTACGGCTCCGTCGCAGGGACAAAATCGTTCACGACTTCATGAACCTGCCTGTACAGCGGCATAACCACCGCAGTCTCCAGCCCAATGCGCCGCTGATACAACGCGAGGTTGGCGACCGCTTCTCCGAGGCCGCCCGTTCGCGCGAACGGTGCCAGCTCAGCCGCCAGGTGCACCACGCTCACGGGCTCCCCAGCGGGTGTCGTTAAGGGATAGGAAACGTCCGCAACAACCCCTACGGGCGCTTCCTGCACGACTGCCGCCTTCTTCTTCGCCCGCGGTTTACGCGGAGCCGTTGAGGGTGCTCGCTTGCCGGTGGCCATTAGACCCTCATGCCGTCGGCGGATCGTCGCCGTTCAGGTCGCCGCGCATCGCCGGCGCATACGATTGCCTAACGTACTCCCGCAACATCCGCCGCGCCGTAAAACGCGCGCCTGACGTGCGCAACGCATGCTTCATACGTTCCGTCCAGCCTCGCGGAATTCCGCGCTCATCGCGTTCGTAGTACAACGGCACAATCTCTTTCTCGAGCAGCTGATAAAGTTGCTCCGCATCCCACTCGTCAGCAGTCTGGCGAGACGATTCCGGCGGAATGGCCCATCCGTTCAATCCGTCGTACCCCTCATACCACCACCCGTCAAGGGTGCTCAACTGTGGCAGGCCATTGAGCGCCGCCTTCATCCCGCTCGTTCCGCTCGCCTCCAACGGCACACGCGGAAGGTTCATCCAGAGATCTACTCCCTGCGTCAGGCGGTGCGACAGGTGCAGATCATAGTCCTCCAGGAAAGCAACGCGACCCTCCAACTGGGCGTCACGGGTAAAGCTGTAAACGGTTCGCAAAACTTCCTTCCCCGGCGTGTCTTCCGGATGCGCCTTGCCGGCGAAAATGATCTGAACCGGCCGCGTCGGGTGTGTCAGCAAGCCGCGCAATCTCTCGATATCGCGAAAGATGAGATCGGCGCGTTTATAGGTCGCAAAGCGGCGGGCAAAACCAATCGTTAGGGCATCGGGCGTCAGCAACGTGCCAGCGCCGACGACGTGCGTCGCCTCTTTCCAGTGGCGCGTCCAGCGTCTGCGCGCGTCTTCCCGAACGAAGTTGAGCAGGGATACCTTCGCGGCCTGACGGATGTGCCAGAACGTGGCATCGTCGATCTGAAGCACCCGATCCCAGAGCGCGGCGTCGTCGATGTGCGTCATCCACGAATCACCGAGATGTGCGTCGAGCAGCGACATGATTTCGCGCGACATCCACGTCGCCAGATGCACGCCGTTCGTGATGTGGCTGATCGGAACTCGCTCTGCCGGACGGTCGGGCCACAACGACTTCCAAATCTCGCGCGAGACTTCGCCGTGCCGTCGCGCAACGCCATTCACGTGACGCGCAAGTCGCAGCGCGGTGCAGGTCATGTGGAACGTGCCGTTCGAATCGGTCGGATGTACCCCGAGGTGTAACATCTCTTCGCGCGTCGCCGCACCGAGGGTCTGCATCCACTGCGGGCCTGCACACTTTTCCACCTGCTCGAACGAAAATGTGTCGTGCCCGGCAGGAACCGGTGTGTGCGTCGTGAAGATTGTACGGGCTCGCACCTGCGCCACCGCTTCTTTGAATGGCGTGCCGGTGGCGGTCACTTCACGCACACGCTCCAGCATCATGAACGCGGCGTGACCTTCGTTCGCGTGCCACGCCGCTGGCTGAATGCCCATGGCGCGCAGCACGCGCACGCCGCCGACGCCGAGGATCCACTCCTGCCGCAGCCTAACGTCAGGCCCACCCGCGTACAGCTTGCTAGTCAACTCACGGTCCGCCGGCTGGTTCGCCTCCAGATTGGTGTCGAGCAGGTAGACAGGTACGCTGCCGACGTTCATCCGCCAGGCGGCCACGTGGATATCGCGGCCGAACGTATTGACCGTCGTTAGGTACTCGCGCCCCTCCGGCGGCATGATCGGTGTGAGCGGCGTGTTCGCCACTTCGAAATGTTCGGCGCTGTCTTCCTGCCACCCATCGAGCCGCAGCTTCTGGTCGAAATACCCCTGGGTGTAGAGCAGACCCACCCCAACGAGCGGTATACCGAGATCCGCCGACGCTTTGCAGTGATCCCCCGCGAGCACGCCGAGGCCGCCGGAGTAAATCGGTACCGAGTTGTGCAATCCAAACTCGGCACAGAAGTACGCGACCGGTTGCTCCAGAAGGTCCGGAAACTCCCGCGAAAACCAGTGACCGGACCTGTCGCGCTGCCGCTCGAACTCGCGCATGGAGTCGTCGTACAGATCCAGGATGCGCGGGTCGCGAGCGCACTCGCTCAGTCGGCTCGGAGCAACACGCCGAAGCAGGGCAATTGGGTTGTGGCGTGTAAGGTGCCAGAGCGGCTCGTCAATCGCAGCAAAGAGGCGTCGTGCATGGCGACTCCAGCTCCACGAGAGGTTCGTGGCGAGTGCGGCGAGACCTTCTATACGCTCAGGGAGGTACGGGACCTTTTCTCTGTCGACAACCATAGGCGCGCATTATAAACGCGCTCGGTGCCAACAGAGATTGTTTGCCGACGGATGTGGACGGTTTACGCGGCTCGGTGCTCTTGAGCTTTTGACGAATCGTCTGCACCGCGTGCAGCGTAAAGCCAGTCGCGGTCTCGGCGCTCGTACATCGCCTTGAAGGGCGGCAGATTGATCCAGATGCCGTAGAACGCCCCCCAGAGCGTGACGCGCAGCGTGTCGCCGCTCGCGCGGTATCGTCGCTTCGCCAGCGCCGTGGTGCGGAGGGCGGCGTCGAGTGCCTGACAGAAGGTCAGCGCATCGCGCATGCGAATGGGCCTCATTCGCTCACCGAGCAGCGCGCAGTGTCCCGTATGAAGGGCCCGCAGCGTGGTCAGATCGGCACCGGGCGTGTGCAGCTTCGACATACCGGGCGGGTCGAGGTTGATGCGCGCTGGCGCCTGAAAGTTACTGGTGCAGACGAGCCCGCCGTTCTCACGCTCGTGAAGAAAGACGACGAACGAGTTTTGGTACGCGGTGCCGTCGTGCTTGAGTGTGGTGGCGATGTGCACCGCTTCCCCGGTCGAGCCGTTGCGCCAGAGCTGGGCGTAGTTAGCCATACCGTTCGGCATCGTCTCTTTGACGCGCGCGCCCACGCGATCGAACCCGTGCGCCGACAAGAACGTTGTCGTCTTCCAGAAGTGCGCATCGGCGGGCTGCGGGACGACGGCGCTCTGCTCCAGAATCTCCCATTGAATCGGTGGGATGCTGGACCTGAGGAGCCACATAGCCAGCGGCGCCAGGACATAGAGTCCCGCAACGATGCTCGCGACCACGAGGAGCAGGGCTTCCATACGTTGCGCGTTCGTTAGGCTTCCGCCGCATTCATGGCGAACTCCCTGATGCCGGTCCAGTACTTCCACGTCGGATCCTCGTCATGCACGATCTCGATCGGGAATCGCGGTTTCCCCGCGAGGACTTCGTTCAGGTGCGCCATGAATCGATCGTAGTTCTTCGCGTAGTAGCACCATTCTTTGATGCCGCCGCCGGTGTAGGCGTGCGCCAGCATGCTATTTCCTTTCGGGTCGTTCAACGCGTCGAGGATCCCCTCGAACGCGTTGTGCAGCGACGTCATGCGTTTGTCCGGGAAGCCGCGATCCGCGTAGCGCCACTCGATGATGACGCATTCGGTGAACGTTTCCCGCGCGACGCCGTCGGGGATTCCCTGCCTGATGCGATACGTGCGCGGCTCGCCATCGGCCTCGCCGACCAGGAGGAGCCAGTTATCGTTGTCCAGTGTCATGGGCGATCGATGCGGCGTTAGGTGTTAGGCTGCCGCGCGCCGCGCCGGAGGAGGAGCCGCGCCATTGAATGCCGCGCGCACGCGGTGCAGGAAGGCGCGATCGCGATGCTCCAGCATCTTCTTGAAGGGCGGCAGGTTGATCCACACGCCGTACAGCGCTCCGCGGAGCGTGATCCGCAGGGCATCGCCGTGGAGGCGAAAGTGCTTGAGCGCGAGGGCGCCCTGGCGCGACTGATCGTCCAACATCTGGCAAACGGCTATGTTGTCGTGCGCCTGGAGCGGTTTCGTCTGCGGCAGCGCTGC
>JBFMFA010000004.1:0-18768 GCA_040753195.1 Gemmatimonadota bacterium
CGAGCGCGATCACAACCAGCTGCGATACATCCACGTCGAGGGCGAAGTCGCTCACAAACGCGCGGCCTGTTGCTCGACGTGTGGTTTCTATTTGAAAGAGATCGCTACGCTCGACCCGTTAGGCGATGCCGAGTCATTATTCGCTGATCTTGACACGGTGGCGCTCGACGCGCTCGCCACGGGCGCGGGGTATCGGCACTGGCTGTAGCACAGTCCACAAACAAACGTAGAGTCCTCCGAACCGGGCCTCTCCGCCCGACCGACGACTGTCGAGGCACTCCAGGTGCCCGGCGGGCGCCTCATGGTGTAAGATCGTGCAGCATCGTAGGTTGAGCCTGCGTAAAGCTCACGTATTCACTCACCGCTGCGAGTCATCAATGCCCAGCCGTCGCGATTTCGTTCAGAACAGCGCTGCAGCGTTCGGCGCTATGGCGTTAGGTCCCATCGCGCGCCTCCCCCATCTCAACCCCGCGCACGCGATCCCCACGCAGGACGTCGCGCAGCCCAAACCGCTCAACATCCTCATCCTCGGCGGTACCGGATTCACGGGGCCGCATCAAGTTCGTTATGCAGTCTCGCGTGGCCACAAGGTCACGGTGTTCAATCGCGGACGGCGTCAGGCAGACCTGCCAAGTTCGGTTGATCATCTCGTCGGCGATCGCATGACGGGCGACCTCGCGTCGATTCAGAAGGCCAACAAGTCCTGGGACGTCGTCATCGACAATCCCACCACGCTTCCGTTCTGGGTACGCGACGCCGGCCAGATCCTCAAAGACAAAACGAATCACTACATCTTCATCTCGACGATTTCCACGTACGCGCACTATCGCACGGCGGGGATGGACGAGAACTACGAACTTGCGAAGTACACCGGCAGCGAAGATCCGCTCACGATCAAGCAGGCGACCGGGGGCCTTTACGGTCCGCTGAAGGTGCTGTCGGAGAAAGAAGCGGAGAAGTGGTTTCCCGGAAAAACGACGGTCATCCGCCCGGGCCTCATCGTGGGACCCGGCGACGAGACCGATCGGTTCACGTATTGGCCCATCCGCGTGCAGCGTGGCGGCGAGATCGCCGCACCAGGCTCGCCTAACGATCCAACGCAGGTTATCGACGCGCGGGACCTCGCCGAGTGGACAATTCGCGTCGCCGAGCAGCGCACGTTAGGCACCTACAACGCCACCGGACCGCGTTCGCCGCTCAGCATGGCCGAGATGCTTTACGGCATGCGCGCCGTGATGCCCGGCAGCCACGAGATCTCCTTCACGTGGATCGACGCGGACTTTCTGCAGCAGCAGAACGTGCGCGGATGGTCCGACATGCCGACGTGGATCGCCATGCGCGCCGACAACCAGGGCTGGGGCCGCGTGAGCATCGACCGGGCTCTGGCAAAGGGCCTCACCTTCAGGCCACTCGCCGAAACGGTGCGCGATACACTGGAATGGGTGAAAACGTGGCCCGCCGAACGAAAGGCGAACCTGCGCGCGGGGCTCAAACCCGAGCGCGAGGCTGAGCTGCTGGCTGCCTGGCGTGCCAGACCGCGGAGCTAGACATGCCCGAATCGCAGCCGACGAAGTCCCCATTCGTTAGGCTGGTCCAAAAGGCTGTCGACGTTCGCGAGGAAGAAGCTACGGCGCTCCTCTGGTCATGCGCCTACTTCTTCTTTGTCCTCTCGTCGTACTACATCATTCGCCCATTGCGAGACGCGATGGGTACGGCCGGCGGCACGCGCAATTTGCAGTGGCTCTTCCTCGGCACGATGACGGCGATGCTGCTCGTGCATCCACCGTTCGGCGCGCTCGTGGCCAAGTTTCCGCGCCGGCGGTTCGTGGCATGGTCGAATCGATTCTTCATTTCCAACCTCGCCGTCTTCTACATGCTGCTGCGGTTCCTTCCGGAATCGAATCTCGTGTGGGTCGGCCGCGCGTTTTTCATCTGGGCCGCGGTTTATAACCTCTTTGTCGTCTCGGTTTTCTGGTCGGTGATGGCGGACTCCTGGGCCACGCCACAGGGGAAACGGCTCTTTGGTTTCATCGGAGTGGGGGGCACGTTAGGCGGCATCGTCGGATCGCTGATCACCTCCGTGCTCGCGGAGAGTATCGGAGTGGTCAACCTCATCTTCATTTCAGCGATCCTGCTCGAACTGGGCACGCGGGCGATGCTGCGGGTGACGCGACTCACGACCTCGGCGGCGGTCACGCCTCAGCAACGCGAGGACAAAGAAAAGGTGATCGGCGGTGGCGTGTTGTCGGGCATGCTGCACGTCGCCAAGTCGCCTTACCTGTTAGGCATTTCGCTATACATGTTGCTCTACACCTTCGGTTCAACCGTGCTGTACTTCCAGCAGTCCGGGATCGCCGAGGCGGCGTTCAGCAACTCGGACGCGCGCGCGACGTTTTTTGCGCGGATCGATCTCGCCGTGAATACGCTGACGGCGTTGACACAGATATTCCTGACGGGTCGCATCGTAAAGCTCCTGGGCGTGGCGATCACGCTCACGCTCCTTCCCGCGCTCTCGGTCCTCGGATTCCTTGGCCTGGCCGTGTTCCCGACAATCGCCGTGCTGGTGACGTTTCAGATCCTGCGACGAGCCGGCGAATACGCGGTGGCGCGTCCGACACGCGAGCTGTTGTACATCGTCGTGTCTCGTGAGGACAAATACAAAGCAAAGAACCTCATCGACACGTTCGTGTACCGCGCTGGCGATCAGCTCGCGGCATTTTCAATGGGCAAGCTGACCGGCATAGGCCTGGCCATGGCGGGAACGGCGCTCGTGGCGGCACCGCTAGCCGCGGCCTGGCTTGTGATCGGCTGGTGGTTAGGCAGGCAGCAGGAGGCGCGAGCGCGCGAGGCACAGCCTATCGCGAAAGCGGCGTAGATCATCGTCGTGAGGTCTTAAGCGCTCGGTGCGTGCGATCAATTGGCAGCGAGTCTTGCTGGGTGGGGTCGTCGCTGCCGCGGTCCTGTGGCTGCTCGAGTCGGCGGCGAGCTTTTTGTATCTCGACAAGATGCAGTGGGCGCTGCGTGCCCACGACCTTGTCATCGAGCCATCGCGCTGGCTCGCGGTGGCGAGCGTGTTGATTGCACTGCTTACCGGCCTAACGATGATGTTCATCTACGCGGCCGTACGCCCGCGACTCGGTCCGGGACCGCGTACGGCGACCCTCGTCGCGTGTGTCCTCTGGCTGGGTGGTTATGTCCCGTCGCTATTGAGCTACGACATGATTCGCATTTACCCGCGAGAGATCCTGCTGCAGTGGGGATTGGTCGGCCTGCTCGAGATGATCATCGCCTCTACAGTCGCAGCGTGGCTGTATCGCGAGCCCTCCCCAGCCGACTCATGACGCGCCGCGGATGGATCCTCGTTCTGACGCTGGCGGTCACGTTCATGGCGCTGCGTGTCTCCATGCAGCTGAGGCCAGATGCTGACTTCAACGTCGCCGGCTATAACATCCACCATCTGTTCACTGGACTGATAATCCTAACGCTATGCGGGATTCCGCTCGTGTTAGGCATGACGTCTGAGCGCGCCGGCGAATGGCTCACGGCGGGATTCGGCGTAGGCTTGAGCCTCGCGCTCGATGAGTGGGTGTACCTGATCGCGACGGATGGCTCCAACGCATCGTATCTTGTGCCCGTCTCGTTTTGGGGCGGCGTGGTCGTCGTCGGGGCTGCCACGCTGTACGCAGCCGTCCTTGCTTGGCGTCGCAGACGGCGCTAAGCCCAACACGAACTCGCGCAGTCGAATCAGGCTCCGACTCAAGTTGCCGCGGCTCTTTGTCTCATTTCTACCCTTGACCAATTTGGTCATTACCATGAGACTGCGTTATGCCGCCGAAGAAACAGAAACCGAAGGCTTACACGAAAGACAAAACCAAGCACCTCAAAGTCTCGGAGCCTGTGAGCCTCTACGACGCCAAGACGCATCTCTCGGAGCTTGTCGATAGGGCCGCCGCCGGAAGCGAAATCATCATCGCCAAGTCGGGGAAGCCGAAGGCGCGCCTAGTGCCGCTGGAGAAAGCAGATCCTAAAAAGCTGCGAGTGCCCGGAAAGGGGAAAGGTGAAGTATGGATCGCGGACGACTTTGACGCGCCTCTGCCACCGGAAGTGCTTGCGCTCTGGTACGGCGACACCAAGTGAGATTGCTGCTCGACACGAGTACGTTCATACTGTGGCACGCCGGAGCGCTTAAGCCTGCACCAGTGCGAGCGCTTCGCCGCGCCAGCCAGGTCTTCGTAAGCTCGGTCACCGCTGTCGAAATTTCGCTCAAGACGGCGTCAGGCAAGCTACGCCTGGGCCGATCTGTCGACGAGGCAGTGGCTGCTTACGGCTTCACCGAACTGCCGTTGACCGTACGACACGGGGATCGATTGGCCCAAGTGCCCTCACATCACCGCGATCCCTTCGACCGGCTGCTCATCGCACAGGCCATCGAGGAGGGGCTGACCATCCTAACGAGTGATCGCGTCTTCGAGCTGTACCAGGTGAGCGTGGAGTGGGCTTGAGTCCTCGCACGCGCGTCAAAATCTGCTGCATGGGCTCCGTCGACGAGGCCAATACGGCGATCGCTGCCGGCGCCGACGCGATCGGCCTCGTCTCTGCCATGCCGAGTGGCCCTGGCCCAATTGACGAACAACTCATCTGCCAGATTGCCACCTACGTGCCGCGTACGGTCGGGACCTTTCTGCTGACGTCGCTGACAACGGCCGAAGGGATCATCGCGCAGCATGAGCGCTGCCTAACCAGCGCCATCCAGCTCGTGGACGCGTTGGAAGCTGGTGCCCATCAAAAACTGCGTCAGCGCCTCCCCGGTGTGCGCCTTGTGCAGGTCATTCACGTCGCCAATCTCGATTCGGTAGACGAAGCGCGTCAGGTGGAGCCGTTCGTCGACGCCATCCTGCTCGACTCCGGTAACCCTAAGCTCGCTATCAAAGAACTCGGCGGCACGGGCCGCACGCACGACTGGTCCGTCAGTGCGCGAATTGTCGAGTCGGTAGACGTACCCGTGTTCCTGGCTGGAGGTTTGCGTAGTGACAATGTGCGGTCGGCGATCAAGCAAGTGCGGCCTTATGGAGTTGATGTCTGTTCCGGCGTACGCACAGAGGGACAGCTCGACCGTGACAAACTCCACGCTTTCATGAGGGCCGTGCATGGCTGACACGCACTCCGTTGTTTGGCGTCGGGTCGATCAACCAGGACTCGAATACAGCAAGCTCGTCGCCGTGGATGGTGAATGGTACCTAACGGGCACTGTTGTGCTCGTTCAGGATGGCATGCCGTGCGAGTTGCGCTATCGCGTCGTGTGCGACGAGTCGTGGCGCACCGTGAGCGCAGACATTCGTGGCACGTTAGGTGTGCAGCCTGTCAATATCCAGATCGCCAACGATGGTGCATTAGGTTGGGTCATGAACGGCGGACTGTGCGCCGGCCTCGAAGGGTGTGTCGACATCGACCTTTCCTTCACCCCATCCACAAACACCTTACCCATTCGGCGGCTCAATCTCGACGTCGGCGAAAGCGCGGACGTGAGTGCGGCGTGGCTGCGTTTCCCCAACCTTGCGCTCGAGCGGCTCGATCAGCGCTACACGCGCACCGACGAGACGACGTACCGCTACGAAAGCTCCGGCGGCGAGTTCATGCGAGAATTGAACGTCAACGGTTCGCGATTGGTGCTCGAATACCCCGGCCTGTGGGAGCGCGTCGCGCAACGAATCGCGTGAGCACGCTTACCGTCTCTCGTTTAGCCAGTGCAGCGCCTTCTCGGCCCGATCGCGCACTTCCGGCTCCGGGTCCGACTGCAAGCGTTCAAAGTGAGTGCGGAATGGCTCGGCGTCAGCTCCCATCTCGATGATCGCGGACATCGTCTCGACGCGGTTCCATTTGTTCGCATCCCGTAAACCCGCTTCGTAAACCGGCGAGACCTCGGCGGCGTTGCGCGTCGCCGCGTACAGTACCCGTGCGCCGCGCACTCCGACGACCGCTTCGGCGCCTGGAATCTCACGACGCAGCCCACGGAGACCTTCGTCACGAGGCGTGCCTTCGCCGAGTGCCAGCGCGCGGGCGGCGTACACCCGAACCTTGCTGTCGTGGTCCGAAAGCGCTGCCATGAGCGCGTCGATCACCGAGGATTCGTTAGGCTCGTACGCTGGGCCGAACGGCCGCAGCCGCGGGTTCCCCAGATGCCAGGCCGCATTGGCGCGCGCCTCGACGTCTCCCTTGGCCAAGACTTCCGCGAGCAACGCAGGCGTGGCCGCACCGTGCTGGAGGTAGTAGTTCAGGACGTTTTGCGCCGCGTGCTTCACGCGTCCCTCGGTGTCGTTCAATCCACGCATGAGGTACTCGGCTAGCGCCGCGGCTTCATCGCCACGCACCATCATGAGCAGCTCAACGGCGCGCACACGTACCTCCGGGTCGGGATCGCGCAACCCCGTCGCGAGGTACGCGCGCCGTTCGTCAGGCGACAACTCACGCGCCGCCACGCCACGCATGGACGCTTCGCGTACCGCGGGATTCTCGCTGGCTCCCGCGGTGTCGAGCGCCCTGTGCCCGGTGCCGCCGATTTGACCTAACGCTCGAGCGGTCACGCTGCGAACCTTCGGGTCGGGATCGTTCAGAAGTTGCGTTAGGCGACCCACAGCGGGCTCCGAGGCAGCACCAATGGTGCCCAGAATCCAGGCGGCGCGCTGTCGCAGCTGTGGACTCGTGCTGTCCAGCAGCTCGATCATGTCGGGCACCGCGCCGGCCGCACGCTGGTGGAGATTGGCCAAGGCATTGAAGGCGTCGCCGGAAACGGGGACCTTGTCGGTACGCAGCAAGTCGACGAGTGCCGGCACTGCCTGTTCCCCCATCTCCCCGAGTCGCCGGAATGCCTCGGCTCGGCGTTGGTCTTTCTCAGAATTCCAGAAGGAGAAGAAGGAGACTTTGGTCGCTTCCGCCTTCCAGTGGCTCAGTGGTTTGCCCCCGGCCATTGGCTCGTCGTCAGAACCGCACGCGACCGCGACCAGCAGGATGAGTCCGATGCGCCGCATACGGACCTGACGCGTACAGCTCCCTCAGGTCACGGCTACTGCGCCGGTTGCGCGTATGCACGCCGTGCCTGTCCACACTGCACCCACGGCCGCGGCTGCCCGTTAGGCCCCGGTGGTAAGATCGATTTGTCGCGTGGTGTCTTCTCCGGATCTTCCGACGCCGCATACACCATCATCGCCGCGATCGTCGCATTCTGCTTCAGATCGTCGAAGACAATTTTGTCGTAGGTGTCGCGGTTCGTGTGCCACGTATACTGGCGGTACTCGTCGTAGTGCGACTGGAAGCGGAACGCGGGTGCCGGCCGGCAGATGAATGAGGTGTGGTCGCTCCCCATGTTGATCTGCCCGCCCGGCGCAGCGAACCTAACGCTGTCAGTAAACTCACCCGGGAGCTGCGCCCACCACTTGGCCAGATTCGCGCCGGCTTTCAGGAAGCCGCTCGCCTCGAGGTACTCCGCGCGCCAGGTCCCGTTGTCCTGATTGAAAAGCGCCTGCAGCCCGGCGACGACGTCCGGATGATCTTCGCCAAACGAGCGCGAGCCGAGTGTCCCCTGCTCCTCACCCCCCCAATGCCCCACGAGAATCGTGCGCTTGGGATTCGGATAGGCAGCTTTCAGGATGCGCATCGCCTCCAGCATCATGATAGTGCCTGTCCCGTTGTCTGTCGCACCAGTTGCACCGGCCCAACTGTCCAAGTGCGCCGAAAGCATCACATATTCGTTAGGCTTCTCGGTGCCCTTGATCTCCGCCACGATGTTGAACATCGGGACTTCCTGAGGCGTCGCCTGCGATTCGGCGTTGAAACGGATACGCGGGCCCTGGTTGTTCAGCGCAAGGCGATACAACAAGCCGTAGTCCTCGCAGGAGATATCAAAGCTTGGCACGCGATCGGACTGGGCCGCAAAGATTTTGTTCACCCCCCAGCCGTTCGACCACGTGAGAGAGCCAATGCCAGCCACACCCGCTGAGTCGAGCCGCGCGATGAGACCGCGCTGAGCGGCCTGCCCTTGCAGGTTGGGCGGAACCAGGTTGCGCATACGCTCACTATGCTGCTGCGCCGCTTCGCGACGTCGTTGGGCGACGTTCGTGATCGTGGCCGGCCGCGCGAGTTTGTTCAGCTCCTGCGGCGCACGACACATGACCTCTGGTGGTGAGATCAGCACGAATTTTCCTCGAACAGAGCTCAACCACTGCGTCGCGTCGCCGGATGGCGGAATCACCACTTCGGCGTCGACGGGGCGCCCGTTAGGCGTCCCTACGCTCCAGGCGAGCATTTCGACGTCGAGCACCTGCGTACGCGGTGCCGTGAGGGTCATGTGAAAGTCGCCAGCGCGCCAGCCGCGCCAGGTACCATAGCGCTCGCGTCGCGCGGTGATCCCCCACTCCCTGTACGTGCGTTCCAGCCAATCGCCAGCCGCCATGAATCCCGGCGAGCCGGACAGGCGCGGCCCAACCGAATCCATCAGCACCTGGGCAAGTCGCTCCGTCTGCGACGAATCAATCCCCAGACGCCACATGCGGCGTATCACCTGGTCGTCGCTGCGGAAACTCTGCGACGAAGAAACGGCCGGAAGGGCTAAGAATGCGGCAAGAGCAAAACGATTCGCGTAGTTACGCATAGGTCCGTTGGATTGGTCCAAGCGGGGAGCATACTCCCTGTGCAGACGTGTGTGAAGCCAATCCGCCCTGCGACACTTCACGCGTCACATGCCCGCGGCTTGGCGGTAATCGGAGGGCGTCTGATTTGTGTATTTCTTGAAAACAACGTTGAACGTTGACTTGGACGCGAAGCCGGCGTCGAGCGCCAACGACAGCATTTTCAAGCGGCGAGCATCGCCAGCGGCGATGCGGCGCTGCACTTCTCTCACGCGGTAACCATTTACGAAGTCGTAGAAGGTCTGGCCCAGCTGCGCATTGAGGACTTCGGAAAGTTTGTGCGGCGTCGTTGAGAGACGGCCCGCTAGATCGGCCAGTGTCAGCTCGCTGTTCTGCCAGGGACGATCTTGGTCCATGACGGCGAGCAACGCGTCCTTGAGCTCCGCAGCCTGGCGATCCGTAAGGCCGGATTTCTCGTAGCGCGACGCAATATCCGGTTCCGGCCGCGATGCCGCCGCCGGTTCCGTTGGCGGTGCAATAACCGGGACCGCGTACTCGGCGGTCTCATAGCGGAAAATTGCCGGCTGGCGCAGTCCTCGATAGCCGATACTGTACACGATGATGGCGACGCCTAACGCGATGAAGTCGTCCCCGCGTTCCACGCGCAGGCCCTGCGTGACTTCGAGCAGCTCGAAGATAATCGCCATCAGCCAGATAGCCGCTGCCGCTCCACCGAGCCACAAGAGCCAGTTGAGGTTGACGCGGTCTGTGGATGAGTAGCTGTCATTCACGCGCGCACGATGCTGCTTGAGCACGAGCAGCGTTAGGATCGCGTAGAAGATGCCGGAGAAGTACTTGAACGGGTCGACAGCCCGTATCAGCGGCGGCACATCACCGCTTCTCATCCGGTCGAGGAACGCCAGCTTCTCCGGACCGCTGGATAGGTAGATCGGAAGCGCAATGAGAACCACAACGATGAACGGAACGAAGTGAACGATGTCGCGGCGCGTAACGCGCCGCGTGCTATCCGCGGCGGCGACGGCGTAGAGATACACAAGCGGACCAAAGAGGAATAGCAACGGATACGCCACGCCGATGAAGTGCGGAAACGCGCCCTCCAAACCAGCGGCGTGATACACGCCGGTGGCGAGGTAGATCGTGAACGACAGCATCGCCGCGCCGAGGAGGCGACTCGCGCTGCGGTTGCGTCGCTTCGTGAAGAGAACGGCGACAAGGAAGAAGCCCTGAATGGCGCCGACCAAGGCGATGATCTGCAGCCAATCGAGGGTCAGCGGCGTCATGCGAGGACCATACGGGCGCTTTATGGCGTGCGCAGCGCAACCCGCCCGACGACACGGACCCAAGCGACTCGGCCGTTACCGTCGCGCACAAATTCGATGGTCTGGCCACGCGAGGGACCATCGGTCACCACAGTGCGATCCGCGCCGAAAAACGCGACCGGCATTTCGGCGTTAGGCTGACCCTCGTTAGGACGTTCCTGCACAAAGAGCCTGCCACCGTCGGCGCGAACGACCACGGTGTTGCTCGGCCGGCGGTACGTGCCGACGTACGGTGCCGGGTCCGGCTGTTGCGCCAGCGGCTCGACGTTCGGCAGCGTCTCGACGAGTCCCCGGTGCGCGATCGCCTGGTTCAGCGCGTAGCCAACGCCGAGGTATGTCTTGAGCGCCTCACGTTCGACGTCCTGAATGAGGCGCCAACCCGTATTGGAGTTGGTCAGGATCGCGATCGCGAAGTTGCGCTCGGGAACGATCTCGAGGAGCAGGATGTGTCCGCCTAACGTGCCACCGTGCGACGCCGTCAGTACACCGCCGACCCGGCGCAGGTGCCAGCCGATACCGATGTCGTCGTCGGTGCTTTGCTTGCGTAGTTGCACGGCGCGCATGGCTTCGAGCGATGCCTGCGTTAGCACGCGAGTGCCGTTAGGTGCCGTTCCGTCGCCCACGTGGAAGCGTGCGTAGGCGAGGAGATCGGTCATGCATATCCCCACGCCACCGGCTGTGACTGAAACCGAGAGTGAAAAGGGACGATTCAAACGCGGCGTGCCGTCGCGCACGGTGTGGCCGGCGGCAAAGCGATTGACAATGAAGTCCCCGGCCGTAGTTCCGGCGTGCTCCAGGCCTAACGGGTCGAAAACGAGATCGCGCACGGCACGATTGATCGACGTACCGGTCACAGATTCGATGACGCGACCTGCGATGCTGAAACCGGCGTTGTTGTAGCTCCATGCTGCGCCAGGCGGCGCGACCTGCATCAGGTCGCTGATCGACGACACGAAGTTCTTGAGCGTCTCCGTCCCGCGATCGGGACCAGCCACCTGACCTTCCCAGCCCCCCAGGTGCGTGAGCAGGTGCCACAGCGTCACGTCACGACTCGTGGCCTCGTCGCGCACACGAAAGTCGGGCAAGTATCGGCGCACCGGGGCACGAAGATCGAGTTTCCCCTGCTCAACGAGGCGCATGACCATCGTCGCGGCGAAGGTCTTGGAGATCGACGCGATGGGAAACACCGTGTGTTCGGTGACCGGGAGCGGATCTTCCACGTTCGTCACACCGAGGCCGCGGATCGTCATGTTCTCGTTATGCAGGATGCCCAGTGCCACGCCGGGGACCGCGTACTCCTGCATTTTCGTGGCGGTGAGTCTAACGAGGGAATCGAACCGCTCTTGAGGTGCTTGCGCGCGCACACCAGCCGGTATGACCGCGAGCGCGACAACTGTAGCGAAGGCGCACCGCATACTACTCCTCATATAAGCGCATAAATCACGTACGCCAGCAACAGACTCCCGAGCAAGAGCGCGAAGACCAGGCGGGATTTCTTGCTGGTGCCGGGGAGTTCGGGGAATGCAGCGGCCTGCTGCTCGGCTGGATCCGGCGACAGATCGAACAGCTGGCCGTCGGCGGCCCGCATGTGGAGGACTGGCGTCACCCATTCAAAGCCGCGCGCGGATGCGAGAGACACTGCTTTGCGTCCCTCGGCGACCGCCGTGTCGACGGGAAGGCCGCGCGCCAACGCCGTGTAGAATTCGCGTGAGAACTCGATCGCGCCGGGATCGGAGATCGGGTTTTGCATCGCGATCACAGCGGGCAGCCCGCGGCGCATGAGGGTGGCGGCGGTGCTGGAAAAGACGTTAGCGGCGCTCCCGCGTGCCCCTTCACAGGCGTTTAGCACCGTTAGGCGCAGTGACGGATGATCGCCTAAAATGCGGCCCAGATGCGACGCTGGCAGTTCCTCGGCGCGCGCGTTTTCACCGCGCAGCATCAACACACCTTCGCCTTCTGCTGAGCTGAAGCCTCCGTGCCCGATGAAGTGAAAGACGTGCCAGGGGCCAGCACCGGGCTGCAACGCCTGGCGCAACGATCTGCTGTTTTCACCGGCGATCCATTGCAGGTGGATGTCACCGCTTCGTAGCAGCGGATCCAACGCTTGCTGCATGCGCTCGCGCTCAGGGTCGACGTGGAGCGTCGCGAGGTCTGCAGGGCGAGCTACCATGCCGAGGATGCGCAGCGGGCGACGCATCGCGAGGGGTGGCACGGCGCGACCAAGCTCGAGATGCCTAACAAGAGGCGTTTCGGCGGAAAGCGTCAGGTACTCGCCTTCCGTCGCATCGTACATCAGTTCCCAGGGGAGTTGCGCCAAGGCAGGATCGTCCGTACGAAGACGGATGCGCAGCCCTTTCGGCGGTTGCGCCGCGCGGGCGAGAGCGCGGCTCGTGCGAAAGCATGTCGCGACGTCACCGCATAACGCCGATTCAAACAGCATTCGCCCATAGCGCTGCACACTCGCCGCGTCGTAATTGCCAAGTTGTTGGTCGTCGTCACGACCCAGGTCCCGTGCCGCCGTGCGCGTGCTGCGCAATGACGCTTCGAGGCTTTCCTGCAGGATGCGCAGTTCGTCCGCACTCCCCGCTAAGCGCATCACGCCGCGCTGTTCGCCCGCGGGAGAACGCAGTACGTCGACAGGATAGGCGCCGTCGCGCGCTTCCCCGAGCTTCAGCTCGAACTCGAGGTATTCCACATCAACAGTTGAGTAAGAATATGCCGTTCGGGTCCATCGGCATGAATTGACGCTCTGTATGGGGAGTCAACGAGATGACTCCGCCAGCGTCTGTGAGCCAGCGGTTTGTCTTCACGTGATAAATGCGATATCCACCTTCAGCGGACTCCGGGAAAAAATCGAATTTGAGAAAGTCGTCGTCAGCTTCGGTGTAGCTCTGTTGCGTTATACCCATGACCTGCTGGCTGTTTTCTCGGGCGATCAGCAGCGTTTGCGTCTGAACAGCCATTATGCCGCGACTATCGCCGTCTTCCGCTGGAACGAGGGCGAACGTGGAGGATTGGTCAACCCGACGCGTGTGCACGCCTTGCCCCGGAATCGACGCCCACCAAAGTCCGGACGCTTTACTGCGAATCGTGCACATGTATCCCTTTTCCACTTTGCCAGCGGCGCGTGCTGCGCGCATGTCCGCGCTGGTACGCGCGAGCGTCGCGTAGTTCTGTTGCAGACTTGCGATCGTTTGATCGCGCTCGGCAATCGTGGCGTCGCGTGCGGCGATTGTCGCTTCGTGATTGGCGAGGAGCTGGAGCAACTGAGGAATGGTGCGCCCAAGAGCGTCTGTTTGCGGTGGGACATCAGCTTGGGGCGGTGCGGAGAAGAAACTCGCGGTGTCCGGCGGCGGCGGTGCGACGCGCTGCGAGGTGCCGTCGTCGCGGAACTGAGAGCTCGAGTAGTCGGAAATTCTCAAACAGCTCGCGGTCCACTGTGCCTTGTTGTTGAAATCTCGCTCGAATTTTCTCGCCTCTTCGGAATTTGTCGGCCGTGCGTTCTGGTACCAGGCAAAGAAGTACAACAGCGTTTCGACATACACCCAGTCATTCTGCGCGCAGCGTGGGCTCGTGGCGACGCGCGAGGCTTCCAGCCCCTTCTTCCATAACTCGTCGCGCGTCATCGGTCTCAGTAGCTGGCTTTCAAGCGTACCAGCCAGGACCAGTGACGCAATCGTTAGGCTACGCCAAGACACACGCATTTACGGCCCCGTAGTTCAACAGCTGAGAGTGAAGTTCGCGGCCGGGACATTCAGCGTCGATTGCTCGGGTCCAAGCAGTGCGATTGCCGAACCAGCGGCGTACAGAAAACGATTTGTACTCAAGTGTTTGATGTGAAACTGGCCGTCGCTGTTGAAATAGAATCTGAATTCAAGGAGCGGCTTGTCCTGCTCTGACACGTTGTTTGGCGACAGTGCGCCGATCAGCGCGCTTTGCCTGTTGGCGATGAGAGCCGTCCCTGTCGGCGTGTACATCACCCGGCCCCCAGTGGCGCCCGCGTACATCGCGAACGCGGTGTGTTCGCCTAACTGGCGCAGGTGCAACCCTTGTTCGGCTGTAACCGCCCACCAGAGACCCGTACTTTGACTCCGGATTGCGCACGAGATGCCGCCGTCAATCCCGGCGGCACGCAACGCACGGTCGCGGGCAAATTCTTGTTCCCGCGTTGCCAGGAGCTGTTGCAGCTGCGGGATGGTTCGTCCCTGTGCGTCGGTTTGCGGTTGTGACGCTGTTACAGGTGGCCGTTCCGAAAAACTCACGTCGTCCGGAGGCGGCGGGACCGACGGTGCACCTCCGGTGCTCATCCCGGCAGAGGAGTTCCCGGACAACTTGAGGCACGCCTGGGCCCAGTCGCGTTTGTTGGTGAAGTCTCGTATAAACTTGCTTTCCGCAGCAGGGTCGGTCGGACGCGCAGTCTGATACCAGGCGTAGAGGTAAACGAGGGTCTCCACGTAGACCCACGTTTCATCAGAGCATCGCGGCGTATTCGTCGCAAGTCGCGACGCCTTCACGCCATTGCGCCACAAGATGTCGCGGTTCAACGGCTGGATTTCGATCTGGCTCTGCAAGGTACTTGAGCACAGAAGGAGAAGAGTCGTTATGCACGCGGCTGATATTCCTCGCATCGGGAGAACTCCTTCAGCAACCAAGTATGAACTGCGTGGCGACATCGTTAGGTGTCGCAGTCGGTGCGCCCAGCGTCAGTATGCCGCCGTCGTCTCGCAGCCAACGATTCGTTTTGACGTGTGCGATACCGAAAACACCTTCGCCGCTTCGTGAAATCACAAACTCCATCGCCGCGCGATCACCTTGACCATTCGCCACCGCTGAGACTTGCGAACTATTCTCTTGTGCGGTGAGAAACTCTTGCGTGGCCGCATACATGATGAAGCGCCCCCGCCCGCCCCCCAGAATCCGGATGATTCCGAAGTCCGGTGCCTGTCCCCCTTTTGGCCGTGTGTGCAACCCCTGCTCTCTCGTTAGGGCGAGAACCCGCCCGCTGGCTTTACTTTCGATCGTGCAGCGGTACCCTTCTTCATCCTCGCCAGCCGCGCGTAACGCGCGTTCGTTCACAAATGACCGCACGACGCGATTGTAGTTCGCGTGAACGGCAGAAATCTCCTGCCTGAGATTTCGTTGCTGCGTCGCCAGCGCTTCATCGCGCGCGCGGATGTCACCTTCGCGCTCGGCCAGCAGCTGCACGAGTTGCGGAATCGTGCGCCCTTGGTCGTCGGCCTGTGGCGCTGTGGTCGAGCGCGGCGGTGTGCTTGAAAAGCTGCTGGTATCAGTCGCTACGGGAGCTCTGCGCGCAGTGGGGTTATCCTCGCGCAAATTGTGCGATGAATTGCGGGACAGCTTCAGGCAGCTCGACGCCCACCGCGTCTTGTTATTGAAGTCGCGGGCAAACTCCGCCGCCTCGTTAGGGTCTGTCGGTCGAGAGGTTTGGTACCACGCAAAGAAATACAGCAGCGTCTCCACATAGACCCAATCGTTCGCCGCACATTTGGGGCTGTCCGTAGCGAATTTGGACGCGTCCAACCCCTTCTTCCACAACTCGTCCGGTTTGTAGGCGTACAATGCAATCTGACTCTCGAGCCTACTCGCACAGAGCAACACAAGAATCGTTAGGCTACGCAATAAAGAAGGCATCGGACCTCGCTATTGGCCGCGCGGGACGCTCTCGGGTGGCTTTTCCTGAAACTCAGATGCCGCAGGCGCCGGCATGTTGAATGTCTGCAAAAAGTCCGGCACATCGCGCACATCAATGCGATGATTCACAAAGATCGAAACGATCATCAGCGTCACGCCCATCCCGATCATGTATAAACCGGGCGACGTTAGGCGTGCTGCCCCGTTGCCGCTCGGCGCTGCCTCCTTGAGCTTGCCGAGGATGAAGACTGCACCCAGCAGCGCCAGGATCATCCCGGTTACAAACGCCATGTAGCGCGTCCAAATGCGCGCCATCAGCGCCGCATTCGTCTGGTGATAACGCCGCTGCATCGTCCCCTTGTCCATCGTTGCGAGGATGCGCAGCTGAACCGCGCGTAAATGTTCCGCTTCAGTCGTCGGCTGCTGCTTTTCGAGCATCGCAAAAGCCGGCTCAAGGTCGATGTCGGGCGCGCTACGGATCGTGTTGTTGAGATACGTGAGCTGCACAAGGCTCACGACGAAGAAAAACACAGCCAGTCCGATGACCATCTGCACCATGATTGGCAGCATGCGCCGCTGCCATTCTTGATCCTGGCGGACAACAGTGAGCGTCGACTCCGAATTCACATCCCCTCCAGTCTTTCGGGGTGTCGCGGCGTCGAACCTCGTCTCCCTAACGAGTGCAGCGCTGCTGAGCTGCTCAGCGCGCGCGGCGAACGCCTGCGATGATTCCGTTTGTCGTCTGCTGAATCGCGACGCGCGTTGACGTGAATCCGCGCCGCGCGTTGCGACTTTGACTCGCCACGATGAGCCCCGCGTATCCCCACGTATGAGCGCCAGTCTCGGTCGCAAGAACCAGCGGAGCTGGTTCATCGCGCCGTACCAGTTCATCGGCACGCAGAAGTGCAGCGTCGACCACTTCCTCTAACGCCAACTCGGCCTCCTCCATCTCTGCCTCGAGGTCCGAGAGGTCGATTTCCGCTTCCCCCGCGTCATCCCCCTCATCGTCGCCCTCGTCGGCCAGCGCGTCGAGGATCGCTTCGCGTAGTTCGCCCAGCGCGTGTTGCTCATCCGGCGGGAAATCGATGTCATCCAACTCGGCGATCAGGTCCCGGCGCAGTTCGGCGTCGCTCATGGCGTCCAAGTCCCTATATGCCGATCGAGTGGCGGCTGCCGTTGTGGCGACGCTCGCGACGATCACGCTCAGCAGGCTTACCGCGACCAGACGCCTCCGCATCGTACCTCCTTTGCAGCCGAAGCTGCGTTCTGGCGCTAACTTGCGCCGCGCTACACGTCCCACAAACTAGAGCCCGCCGGCTCACACTGCGAGGGTGAACACGACCCCCGGTTCCCCCAACTTGGCCGCATCCGCATGCGTTTCGAGCTAAGTCACGACATTGTCGCTCGTCAGGTCTTCGAGAAGGCCTCGGCGGAGGCGCAGTCGCGCCGGAAGATCGAGAAGTACATCCATGACCGTCACGCGATGTACAGGGAGCGTGGGGCCCTTCTTACGCAGGATGATCTGGACTATGTGCGCCCGTACCTGGAAGCCATTCAGCCTGACGCCGCCGAACTCGCGTTCATTCAAGCAAGCGAGCGGGCCATTCGTCGGAAGCGGAACCGCGTTCGCCTAACAGTCGCAGGAGTGATGGCGATCCTCATCGTCGCCACGGCGTATTCGCTGATCGCGCGGGGTGAGGCACGGCGGCAGGCCGACCGCGCGCTCGCGCGCCAGCTGGTCGCGCGGGCGAGTGCGTCGATGGACGACGGCAACCTCGATGTCGCAGGGCTGCTCGCGCGTGAATCACGTGCCGACTCTCCGCTGCTAACGTGGCACCTCAAGACGTCGCACATCCGCGCGTACCTGCGAGGGCATAACGAGGGCGTCAACGCCGTTGCACACAGTCGCGACGGCGCGTTGCTCGCGACGGGAAGCTGGGATGACAAGATTGCGCTGTATGCTGCGTCGTCCGATTATCGCCTAACGGCGATGTTGTCGGGCCATACCAACGATGTCGTTGGCGTAGCTTTTGCGCCCGATGCAGCGACGCTCGCGTCAGGTAGTCTTGACAGCACCGTGATACTCTGGGACGTCGAGCGGCGCGAGCGACGCATGACGCCATTGCGTGGGCACAAAGCGCCGGTGAATGGGGTCGCCTTTAGTCCCGACGGACTCCTGCTCGCTTCGTCCAGCGGCGATGGCGAAGTGATACTGTGGAATGTCGCAGACGGCAGCGTTCTTTCGCGCTGGCAAGCGAACAGTCTTGATACACAAAGCATCGCCTTCAGCCCGGATGGCAAGACGCTCGCTGCGGTTGGTAACGATGGGATTGCGTTGCGGAACGTACGCACGACGGCGGACGTTTGGCGCGCAAATCCCGCGCAGAGCGCCATGAATGCCGTCGTTTTCAGTCTTGATGGCGGTCGCATCGCAGCGGCATCACGCAGTGGACGAGTGATACTGCTCGATGCGGCGCGGGGACGGCCGCTCGGAGAGTTCGCGCAGCCGCATGTGGCGGTGGCCTCCGCTTTGGCGCTCAGCCCGGACGGCAAGACTCTGGCGTTAGGCAGCTGGGATGGCACCGTGGTACAGTGGGACATGGATCGGGCGGGTGCTGTTGCCGCTCCAAATGCGGTGCCAGCTGCGCGCGGCGAGCGACGCGGACCCACACTCATCGGGCATACGAGCCCCGTGCTCGGCATTTCGTTTAGTCCCGACGGTGCGACACTCGCCTCGGCGAGCGAAGACGGCGCCGTGATTCTCTGGGAGACGTCGGAGAATCCGTTGGTGCACGCTTCGCTCACTGGGCATCACGGTGGCGCGTTCAGCGTTGCCTTCAGCGCTGACAGCAAGACGCTGGCGACACTGGCGAGTGATGGCACCGTGCGCCTCTGGTCAGCACCCTTCGAGACGCAGGAGCCGCGAACTCTTCCCGGCCAGGTGCAGCCAGGTCCCACCTCCGCGGTCGCAATCAGTCCGCGCGGCGACATGCTCGCCTTCGGCTCGCTCCAAGGCGTTGGTTTATGGGATCTTTCCACCGGATCGCCTCAATTCACCGTGCTGCGCGATTCCGTCGAGATTGACTCGTTAGGCGACAGCAGCAATGTGGTGTATGCGGTGGCGTTCAGTCCCGACGGTGCGCAACTCGCGTCCG
>JBFMFA010000005.1:0-18408 GCA_040753195.1 Gemmatimonadota bacterium
GGTTGGGCGAGAGGTCAGAATCAGACTTCTCGCCCCAGCGCTCACTCGAGCTGCGCACTACAGCACGAGCCTTTGCGCGCTATGTTTCCACTGTTTCCCGTTCGTCAACGCAAAGGGGCAAGAATGAAACGGTGGATTGTGCTGCCGTGTGCGGCAGTAATCGCGTGCGGTGAAAGGAGTGGCGGGGGTGCGGATTCGATAGGCACGCCGACGATGTCCGCGAGGGCGGCGGCCAGTCCTGAAGTGCTGATCTTGATGCCGGCGACGGGCGACACGCTTGGTCCCGACGTGCGCATCGACCTCGGCGCCAACGGCATCTTCATTCAGGCCGCGAGTGGCACTCGTGTCGAGGGCGTGGCCCATCACCACCTGTTTCTCGACACGACAGCGACGCCAGAAGGCGAGGTGATCCCGCCGACCAGCAGTCGCGTGATTCACCTTGGTCGAGGGGATTCAACGTACACATTCACGGGTCTCTCGCCTGGTGAACACCAGGTGATCGCCGTGCTCGCGTATGGCGATCACAGCGCAATGCCGGCGCGACGCGATACGGTTCGTTTTCTCGTTAGGCGCTAGCGAGGGCGGATTGCGCCGTGGCGCAGCAACGCGCGCGGAACATTGCAGCTATCGTAACGGGGCACTCCCGTGGACTTGGCGCAGGCATCGCCGCCGCATTGCTCCAGCGCGGCGTCAGAGTCCTGGGCCTGGCCAGAAAGCCGAACGTGAAGTTGGCGCGCGACTTCGCTGATCGGTTGACCGAAGTGCGAATCGATCTGGCGGACTTCCATGCGCTAACGGCCTGGCTCGACGAAGCTACACTCGCGCCGTACGTGCGCGGCGCCGACATCGCGTTGCTGGTCAACAACGCCGGGGTTCTACAGCCGTTAGGTCCGCTGTCGCTGCAGCGAGCGGATACTGTGTTCAGCGCGGTGGCTGTGAACGTCGGCGCCGCGCTCGCCTTGTCAGCGGCGTTCGCAGCGGCCAGCGAGGACGTACCGGACCGTCGCATCATGCACATCTCGAGCGGCGCGGGCCGGCGCCCATACGGAGGGTGGAGCGTGTACTGTGCTTCGAAGGCGGCGCTGGATCATCACGCGCGGACAGTCGCTCTGGATCAGACGCCCGGCTTGCGTATCAGCAGTCTCGCTCCAGGCGTCATCGACACTGACATGCAGGCTGAAATCAGAGCGACCAGCGACGGGATCATGCCGGAACGCCAGCGCTTCGTCGAGCTGAAACGCGAAGGGCGGCTGACGTCGTCCGTGACGGCCGGCCGCGGTGCGGTAGACTTTCTGTTGTCTGATTCGTTCGGGAGCGAACCGGTTGCGGATCTGCGTTAGGCGCTCTTCGTGGCGCCGCGCCTTGCTTCGACAAAACGACGCAGATCGCTGAAGAGCGCGACGAGATCGCCGAGCTGGTAGTTGGCGTTGAGGCCACTCGGATTCGGGAGGAGCCAAATCGGCGTGCCGTCCACTGTCTCCTTTTGCAGGCCAAGTGGGGCCGCGCGCCGGTCAAACGCGGCACGGTAGGCACCGACTCCGAGGACGGCCAACACGCCAGGTTTGTATTTACGGATTTTCCTAACGAGTGCTCGCCCGCCCGCCTTGAACTCCTCATCCGAAAGCTCCGCCGCCGTAGCCGTTCCACGGCGCACCATCATCGTCATGCCGTAGCCAAGCGGCAGGAGAAGCTTGGCTTCACTTGGGGCGAACTGACGCGGCGTAAAGCCGGAGCGGTGCAGCGCCGGCCAGAAGCGGTTCCCAGGCCGCGCGAAATGCTGGCGCGTGGCCGCGGAGTAAAGCCCCGGGTTGATGCCGCAGAAAAGCACGTCGAGTCCCGGCGCAATGACGTCCGGGACCGTGCCTCCAGCAGCGGCGAGCAACTCCTCTTTGGTCGGACGGCGCACTACTTCGGAATGGGCACTCGCTGCAGGTAGCGCAGGTCGTCTTCGTCGATGCGCACGGTGTACACGACCCCTTCACCGGCCGCGATGAGGTTCACCTTCGGCGGGAGTTGATAGCGCGCAACGAGTTTTCCTTTGGGATCGATCACGTCCCATTGTTCGCGGCCGAGGCGAACCGGGATGGCGCGTTTCACCCAAAGGCGACCGTCGGGTGCCGCGATCGCGGCATAGCCGCCGACGGGCGGATACTCGTTAGGCCATTTTTCCGGCGGCGTGATCTCGAACGTCAGGCTCATGTTCGCCGGCATCATCTTCTGCATCGCTTTCTGCTGATCGCCCATCTCGCGCTTGGCGTCGGCGATTTCAGCGCTGCGATCCGCTTCGGTAACTTTGATGCGCTCGTACGGAATGGTTACCGGTGCGGAGCGTGTGCCGTCGGCGCCGATGTATTCGACGGTGTACGTGCTGCCGCGCACAATGGCGAGCCGTCCATCCGGGAAGACTGCCCACGGATCGGATGCGATGAGCCCGGGGAATGCCATTTTGTACTTGATGTCATTTCCAGCACGCTGCACTTCGGGGCGGCCGGTGCTGCGCAAACGCACGCGGGCCATTTCGCTGCGGTTGTCTTTGTTGCGCGCGTCTATCCGTACGAGAGCGGCGGTGTCGGGCAACTGCAGCGTGGCGCCGGATCCTGACTGCGCAGCTTTGATCGGAATGGTCGTGGCGTAGACTCGTCCGCGTGCGTCGACGAAAAACGGTCCAGACAGCGAGCTGCTCGATTTCTGATCGAAGAGAAGAAACGGGAATGTCGTGCCCGGCGTTAGGTCCGGTCGAAACGCGGCGATACGCATCTGCGCGGCATCGAGGATCCAGAGCGTGTCGCCGGCGATGCGAAAAACGCCGCCCGGGACGCGGTATTCGCCGGGGCCACTCCCTTGGCGTCCCAGCGCCGTGCGCGTGCCCTTCGTGAAATCGACGACGAAGAGTTGGCCGTCACCGGCGTCGCTCACGACCACACGGCCGCCACGCAGCTCGGTGCTGAAACTGACAAGGGAAAAGGGATCTTCGAGTTCCTGACTTGGCTTCGGCAAGTCTTTCAAGGGAACTTGCTGCGCGACGGCAGCAGACGAAGTCGCAGCGCCGACGAGCGTGGCGCAGAGAATCCTAACGACGTTGAATGTCATGGCCGGATTGGAGACTGCAGTCGGTGAAGTCGCATGCACCTCACTAAATCTGCCCTGGTGCACGAGACAGCACTACGGCTGCAGGCCTGCGGTGGTTTTGAGTGAAAGCGGGCCGTGCCGGTGACGTTTACCTAACGACTCAGCGGGAAAGCGACCGGCGGCAGGCCGCGGCGGCGCGCTCGCCAGTGGCGATCGCGCCGTTGACGGTACCGAGGCGACCCTCGGGGTCGGCAGCCTCGCCAGCAAAGAAGAGGGTCTGCTGAATCGGCCGAGCCAGGCGCCGCGGTGCATCGTGGCCCCCGACAACGATGTAGCTGTAGGCGCCGCGGGCGAACGGATCGCGGGTCCAGTTGTGGCTCCAGGACCGGACAAGGAGGCGGCGCAGGGTTTGAGGCTTTCTACCCAGTTGCCGCGCAAGCGCGGCAAGGGCTCGGCGTTCGAGTTCAGCTGGCGGGAGAGACAGCAGACGAGCCGCTCGCGGGCCACCGGCCCGGCCGACGAACAGGCCCGCGCGAATCGGCTCTGCCGTCCACCAGACAGGCAGATCGGGGTCCCGGGAGTGGAGGAAGCTCATGCCGGCGAGGGACTCGCCTTCTGGGACGGTCGAGATTTTGTCGTTTTCCCAGAACGCCTCGCGGAACTGCATAGTGATCCGTAGCACGTTTCCCATCGTGAGCCCGCGCGCATGCGAGAGGACGTTCTCGATCGGCGGGTCGAACGCGATCGCTCCCTGTTCACCCGGCGTGGCGAGTAGCACACCGAGCGGCACGGTCACAATCGCCGCTCTCGCGGTCAGCGACGAACGCTTGCCGCCCGGCGACTGAAGCGTTAGGCGCACGGTTCCACGCTTCCACGTTATGTGCGTTACGGCCTGATTGAGCCGGATGCAGTCGCGCACGCTTGTGGCGAGCCAGCGCGGAACGGCGTCGTAACCGTCGAGCACACGGGCCATCCGTTTCTCATTGGGATCTTCTCCGGGGCTCCCGCCTTCAGCCAACGCTCGTTCACTGATCCGCGATGCGTCCGCCGCGTGAAAGCCCTGCACAAACTCGAGTGCAAGCGAGCGTTCCGACGCGAGCCTCCGTCCACCCGGTTGCGCTTCGATGAATTCGAGGAATGAACGATCCGGCGTCCGTTCTGCATCGAGGCGTCGCATCACACGATCGAGCTTGTCCCAGAATTCGTTCAACCGCGTTAGGCGCCCGTTCCGCGATTGCCAGCGCTTCCCCTCGACGTCGCACAGCAGCACGCCTGCCTCCCGCGCGATGGCAATGGTCTCCGGGGCACTCCCGTGCAGAAACTCCGCGCCAAGCTCAATGGGCACGCTCACCGTGTCGTCGCGCACGGTGTAGATGCGGCCGCCGATCCGCTCGCGAGCTTCCAGGACGACCATGGACAGGCTCGGCTCAGCCCGCCGCAACGTACGAGCCGCAGCGAGGCCCGCGACACCGGCACCGATTACAGCGACGTCTACGTCAGGTCGTGGCATGCGACTCCTGCTGTCAAAAACCGAACCGCTGGCGTCCTCTGGCTCGCGTCCGCGAGTACCGACATCATTGCGTCGATGGAGCAGAGGCAACAGATGCAACGACGAATCGGCCGAATCGGCATTCTCGCCGCCCTCGTATTCGCGAGAAACACCATGCTCGCTCAGGCGGCCCGAATATCGGTTGGACCTAACGTGCACGTAAGCGCGAACCGCGCTGCGTCGCCATACAACGAAGTGGTCATTGGAGCGCATCCATCGGACCCGCGCCGGCTCATTGTGTGCTCGATGCTGGAGCCTGGCGCCGACCGCCGCGTGAAATCAGCCGCGTGGATTTCGTCTGATGCGGGACGGACCTGGTCGTCACCGCTCGTTACGTCGCAGCACTGGGCCAATGATCCTACGTGCGTCTGGGGGAAGGATGGCACCGCGTACTTCGTGCACAAAACGAACCTCGGTCACCCGACGCCGGCCGAGGCATGGAATTCGGATTTTGACTTTCTCGGTATCGAACGGTTGCCTAACGGCGCGCGGTCGTGGCTTCCGATGATTCGAGGTCCGCAGACCAACGATCGACCATTCGTCGCGGTCGATCACGAGCGGAACGCGCTGTACGTCGCGTACAACGGGCACCTGCACGGGGAAGAGAACCGGCACGACAACCAGCACTTCCGGAACACCGTGGCGCTCATGCGATCCGACGATGGAGGTGTGCATTTCACACCGCCGGCGCAGAGGGCGCTGATGGACCAGACCGAGGATGCCGGGAGTAATGCGGGGATGGACGGCGTGGTCGTCATGCCCGATGGCTCCATCGTCGTGCTGTACACGCACATGACGCTCGGGGCCCCGCGCGCGCAGGGTGCCCCTGGGAAACCCACGGTGATCAAAAGTGCGCTGATGCTCGTTCGGTCGGTCGACCGAGGCGTGACGCTCGAGCCGGCGCTGCACGTGGCGGACGTGGTGAGCGGTTACAACTTGCCTTACGCGCGCGGGATCACGGGGACGATCGCGGTGGATACGAGTCGCGGACCGCATCGGGGGCGCTTGTACGTGGCATGGGCGGATTTTTCCACACGGCGCGGTCAGATCCTCGTTAGGTACTCGGATGACGCTGGAAAGACGTGGTCGGCCGCTCGTGCGGCGAACGACGACTCGAGCCGTTCGCTGCCGAACGGCGGTCCGGATCATTCGATGGCGACGATCGCGGTTGGGCCGACCGGGGTCGTCGGCGTCATGTGGTACGACCGGCGCGACTTCCCGAACCACGACGGGTACACGCCCCGTTTTGCCGCGTCGCTCGATGGGGGTCAGACGTTCACGCCGAGCATCGTCATTTCGACGGCGCCTAACGCACGCGCGGCACAGCGAGGGCCTGACTACCTCCCCAACGGGGGAGACACAGCCGGCCTGACGGCTGCGGCGGACGGCCGTTTTCATGCGGTGTGGATCGACAACCGGACGGGTACCCAGCAGGTCTGGACGGCCCCCATAACGCTGGAAGCTCCCGCACGGACTCAGGACCGGCACTGAACTCCCGCGGGGCAACTCGGTACAACTCCCTTCGCGCTACGAGTGTCTGATTAGCTGTTGATGAAGGGCCGGTTAACGCCATACCCAGCCACTCAATCCTTCCCATATTGAGTGGCTGTCAGAACGGACGTTCCAGCGTCCCCCGCGCGGGGAGGGGCCAGATAATGAAGCTGCTACTGCGAAAGCCGTGGGTGCTCGGGGTCGCGCTCGTCGTTCTCGTCGCGGCGTCGATGGTCATCTTCATGTCGCCCGGCGCCGCGAGCCCGGCCAGCGGCGGAAGTGTCGCCGCGCGCGTGAAGCGCGGTGACTTCAAAGTGATGGTGAACACGGCGGGCGAGCTGCGCGCCCTGCGCGAGATAAAGATCACTGGCCCGATGACGCTGCAGCAGGCGCAAGTGTTCAACGTCAAGATTGCGTCGCTCGTGCCCGAAGGCACCGTCGTCAAAGAAGGCGACGTGGTCGCCGAGCTGGATAAAACGCCCGCGGCGACGAAAATGGCCGATGTGACGTTGGCGTTACAAAAGGCGCAGGCTGTTTTCGAGCAAGCGCAACTCGACTCTGCGCTCAACCTCTCGAAGGCGCGAGAAGAAATGAAGACGATGGAGCTTGCGCTCGAAGAGAAGCGGATCGCTAAAGACCAGGCGAAGTACGAAGCGCCAAGCGTGCAACGCCAAGCGGCGATCGACCTGGAGAAGGCGGAGCGCGCGCTCGTTCAGGCGAAGTCCGATTACAAGACGAAGACGGAACAGGCGCAAGCGAAGATGCGCGAGGTGGGGGCCGATCAGCAGCGGCAGCGCAACCTTCTCGCGATCATCCAGGAGACGATGACAGGGTTCTCGGTACGATCACCAGCGCCGGGAATGGTGATCTACGTGAAGGAGTGGAACGGAAAGAAACGCACCGCGGGCGCGCAGATCGGCGCCTGGGATCCGACCGTGGCGACCCTCCCCGATCTGTCGGGGATGGAGTCGGTCACGTACGTAAACGAGATCGACGTGCGTAAGGTCGAGCGGGGTCAACCCGTCACCATCACGCTAGACGCGGACCCGTCGAAAGTGCTGACCGGGAAGGTGACCGCCGTCGCGAACGTCGGCGAGCAACGGCCTAACGCGGACGCAAAAGTCTTCGAAGTCAAGGTCACGCTGACCAAACCGGACACCACGCTGCGACCCGGCATGACGACAGGGAACGCGATTGAAACCGCGGCCGTCAAGAACGTCCTGTTCATTCCTCTTGAAGCGGTGAGCAGTGATTCGGGGATCCCGTACGTGTTCAAGCGTAACGGTGGAGGCGTGATCAAGCAGGAGATCGAGACTGGCGTGATGAATGACGACGAGGTCGTCGTTTCTCGCGGCCTCGACGAACGCGATGAGGTCTTATTGTTGCCCCCGCCTAACAAGAATGATCTGGCGTTGAATCGGCTGCCGGGTTCGGAGAACCGCCCGAAGTCGGGACCGCAGGGGGACACGACGTTGTCCAAGCCAGTCGCACCGAAAGACGAGGTCAAGGGTCAAGGGTCAGGGGCCAAGGCGAGCGGCCCCGCCGTCAGTAGCGCGAAGAAGGAATAACGCGTGCGGTTTGATCGCGCTTCGCTCGCCGAACTGCGGGCGAAGATCATCGCCCATGTGCTCTTCAGCATGCGCACGGCAAGCGAAGCTGTCGCGCACAACAAGCTGCGAGCCGGGCTCACCTCGTTAGGTATTCTTTTCGGCGTCGCCTCCGTCATCGCCATGCTCGCGATCGGCAAAGGCGCGGAGCAGGAGATTTTGCAGCAGATGCAGCTCCTCGGCACGAACAACATCATCGTCGCGCCGCTCGAGGAGCAGAAGGAAGAAGAGGCCAAGGAGGTGGTGGACGCTGCCAAGAAACCCAAGCGCTTCTCCCCTGGACTCACGTATCGCGATGCGGCCGCGATCGCGCGCGTCGTGCCTGGAGTCGAAGCGACGAGCGGCGAGATCGTCGTCAATACGACGATTACGCGAGAGGGGCGCCGGCGCACCGGGAAGGCGGTCGGCGTCGACACGTCGTACTTTCGCCTAACGAACCTCAAACTCACCAGCGGGTCGCCCTTTTCGCCGCTGCAGGTGTCTGAGGGCCGACCGGTCGCCATCATCGGCTACGGCGTGCGGACCCGTTTCTTCACCACCGAAGATCCCATCGGTCGGCCCATCAAGGTGGGAGACAACTGGCTCACGGTGGTGGGCGTCCTGGAAGATCGTCGCGTCAGCGGCGAGACGTCGCAGCGACTGGGTATCCGCGACCCGAACATGGACGTGTATCTCCCCCTGCACACCATGCTTCTGCGCTACCGAAACCGCGCGCGCGTGACGCAACGGGACATCGAAGCTGCGGCCGCGGCGGAGCGACCGCAGCCCACGGCGGACCAACCACAGGAAGACGAAGAGGCACGCGCCGAAAGGCTGAACCTGAATCAGTTGGACCGCATTATCGTTAGGGTGCGCGAGTCCTCCCAGGTGCCCGCTGTCGCGAACGTCGTGCAGCGCATGCTGGAGCGACGGCACAACACGGTGATCGACTTCGAAATCACGGTGCCGGAGCTGCTGCTGCAGCAGGAACAGCGCACCAAGACGATCTTCAACATTGTGCTCGGCGCGATTGCATCGATTTCGCTGATCGTCGGCGGGATCGGGATCATGAATATCATGCTCGCCTCGGTCCTGGAGCGAACGCGAGAGATCGGCGTGCGCCGCGCAACCGGCGCGACGCAAAAAGACATCCTCTTTCAGTTTCTCAGTGAAGCCGTGATCATCAGCGTGGCGGGTGGTGTCGCCGGGATCTTGTTAGGCGGCACGCTCAGCATCGGCATCGAGCAGCTTGCCGAAATCAAAACGCTGGTGTCGTACGTCTCCATCATCGTCGCGTTTGGCGTTTCAATCACGGTTGGCATTGTGTTCGGCATCGTCCCGGCCTGGCGCGCGGCGCGGCAGGACGTGGTGACGTGTCTCCGTCACGAGTGAGCGGTATGCGATTCAACAATCCGAGTGTTCTTTGCGGCGCGCTCTGCGCCGTTGCGAGCGTTGGCGCGGCGTTCCCGTCTCGGGCGCAACAAGCCATTACGCTCCAGCAGGCGATCGACCTGTCGCAGCGCAGCGGACTTGCCGCGCGCGCGGCCGTGAACACGCGGGACGCCGCACGAATGCGCGAACGGGCGTTCAACGCGCGACGGCTGCCGCAGTTCTTCCTCACGGGCAACGTGCCGCAGTACAACCGGTCGATCATTCCGGTCCTGCAGCCGGACGGCACGACACTCTTCCGTCCGCAGCAGGAGACCAATTCGAGCTTGAACCTGACGATTGCTCAGCAACTGCCATTGACCGGCGGGTCCTTTTTACTCAGTTCGCGCCTAACGCAGATAAAGCGCAGTGGCTCGACCTCGTCGGAGACGTGGAACTCCACTCCCTTTACAATGGCGCTGACCCAGCCGCTGCTGCGCTCGAACACGCAGGCATGGGATGGTCGCGAGCAAGGGCTGCGCGGTGACGCGGCCGAACAGCAGTATCTCGAGGCGCGTGAAGACGTCGCGCTGCAGACCGTGGATGCGTTTTTCGCTTACTTCACCGCGCGCACGACGTTGCGCAACGCGGAAACCAACGCTGGCGTCAATGACACGCTGTTCCGGATGAACCAGGGGCGCTTCGAGGTGGGGAAGATCGGCGAAAACGACCTGGGGCAGAGCGAACTGCAACTCCTGCGGTCTCGCAACGCGCTGGACGCGGCGCGCCTGGAGCACGACCGGACGCTGGCGGCCCTGCGACTCATCCTGAGCCTCCGACCTAACGAGCCACTCGACGTGGTGGTGACCGACAGTGTGCCCCAGTTCGAAGCCGACACGCTCATGGCGGTGCAACAAGCGCTGCGCAATCGGGCGGCCATCACGGATCTGAGGCTGCAGGACGTACAGGCGCGGCGGCGCATCTCGGAATCGCGTCTGAACAACGGGCCTAACGCGATGCTCACGGCGAGCTACGGCTACAACGCCACCGCAAACGAGATGAACCTCGCGTATCGCGATCTGGCGAATGCCCAACAACTCTCGCTGGGTGTCTCAGTCCCTCTCATGCGCTGGGGCGCCAATGCCGCGGAAGTGCAGGCGGCCCGCGCTGACCTCGATCGAATCACGAGCAACTCCACGCTGACTCGTGAGCAGGTGAGCCAGGAGGCACACTTTGCGGCGCTGCAACTCGCGCAATCCCGGCGGCAGTTGCTGCTGTCCGCCAAAGCCGACACCGTCGCGCGCAAACGCTTCGAAGTCGCGTACAATCGTTATCTGATCGGCCGCATTGCGATCGACAACCTCGTGGTCGCGCAAAACGACAAGGATCAGGCACTGCTCGCGTACGTGCAGTCCCTGCGTAACTACTGGCAGGCGTACTACCGCCTGCGCAAGCTCACGCTCTACGATTTCGAGAAGGGCGGAGCCATTCGGTAAGTAAGGCCGCGTTCGGCAGCCGTCGTGTTCGCACGTCTGCTACATACCGGATGGCACGTGGACGTTACGCGATGTAACCCGGCGTAACGTCGCACTTGCGCGGCGTTGTGTTACACGCTCCAAGCGCCCTAAAATGTCCGCGGCTCGTTAGGTCTACACGCGCGCACGTACGCTTCAGCGCGATCGGCAGTGAGATCGTTGTCGATCTTGAACGCGATATGCGCGGCTTCGTGCTCGATGCTGTTGAGGAGATCGTCCAGCGTTCGCGCGCCCACATTGAGCGAGTCGATCTCGCGGGCGATGATCATCTCGCCGTTTGGTCTCGCTTCTCCCGATGCCAGCAGGGACCCAACCCGCCACATGTACGGCCGGAGCGTGATCTGGCCGGCGCGATACGAGTTCTCAAGAACACCCGCCATCATGGCGCACACCCCGCCGCGAATCTTCAGGTCGGCGATCCGCCGCTCGATGCCGCGGCTGACCTTTTCATCCTGCAGTGGCACGTCACCGCAGGTGACGCACGCCGGAGTCGCCGCGGCCGGAGCCGAAGCATTCGCTGATTCAGCTACGGATGCGTCCGTCGAACTGGAGAACTCCGCCGATCTTGTCGCGAAACAGCCGCTCACGCTCATGAGAAGAACGGAGCACACGGTGAAGCGAACCGCCGAGTCCGAGTGCCGTGGGAAATGTCTCCTCATGTGAATCAATGTTTGTTTTGTCGCTGCGGAGGGCAAGCGCCCGTGGTCCTATTCAGCCGCCACTTCGTACTCTCGTATAAGACGTTCACGGATCTCAGATGTTACGGCCGAAGGAGTGTTCCGGATTCGCGTGGAAAACGCTTTGGGGCACGCTGTACGTCGGTCGTAGGTCGCGCTCCAACCAATCAGCGCCAACATCGCCGGCAGCAGATCTACTCCTTTCTTCGTTAGGGCGAACGTCGCGCCACGGCGGCTACCGCGGCGTCGGATCAACCCGGCCTTGGTGAGCTGTCTGAGCCGACTCGCAAGGATGTTGGTCGCCATGCGTTCTTCGGCGTTGAGGAAATCGGTGTAGGTCCGGCGACCGGTGAACATCAGGTCCCGGATGATCAGCAGGCTCCACGCGTCACCAAAAGTCTGCAGGGCGAAGTTGATCGGGCAGTCAGACCGACGAGCGCTGCGCTTCACAGGGGTCACCTCGTTACTTGCATTATGCAAGGTAGTGTGTAGCTTAACTTGCAAAATACAAGCTAGTCACTCGGCCGCCGGTGTGTCCGCCCTTCAGGAGGCGTCATGCGCAGTAGGGGAGCGACGGTGGTTTATACAGTCCTCGCGTACATCGCGTGCACGTTTGGCGTGCAAGGCGTGTCGCACTTTGTCGTCAACGCAGATCATTACGCGGCGATCGCGATCATGCGCACCGAGCCGATTGTTCCTATGGGGATCGCTTCGATGGTCATCCAAGGGACTATCTTCGGGTTCCTCTTTCCGGCGTTCAATCGCGGGAGACGCGCGATTGGCAACGGACTGGTTTTTTCTTGGAGTATTGGGGCGTTCCTCGCGTCGTACATCGCGCTGGGTGAGGCAGGCAAATACGGCGTTCCCTCGATTGCGTCGTGGGTCGTTGTGGAAGTCGCCGCAGCGGCCGCGCAGTTCACGCTCTTCGGCATCGCGCTGGGCCTGCTCCATCGGCAGCACGCGACACCTAACGCGCCCCCAGCGAGGGGTTGACGATGGCATTCGATGCGGAGTTGGCAGAGCGCATCCGGACCGGACTCCGCGGTCAATCGGGCTTCATCGAGAAGCGCATGTTCGGCGGGGTGGCGTTTCTACTCAACGGAAACATGTGCTGCGGTGTGCACCAGGATTCGCTCATCGTGCGTCTGGATCCGTCCACCACGGACGCCGCGCTGAAGCAGGCACACACCAGCGTTTTCGACCTGACGGGGCGTCCGATGAAGGGATGGGTGCTCGTCGGGCGGATGGGAGTCGCCACGGATAAGGCGTTAGGCAACTGGCTGCGTAGGGCCGTCGGCTACGTCTCGGGGCTGCCGGCGAAGTAGTCTGAGCCAGTTGTGCCCGCCGGTCCGCGCGCCATTTTGATGGAGCGTCCCCTTCCAGGGACATTTTGGATTTCCCCGCTCGGGAGCCAGTCATGCGCCAGCGTCTATTCGTCATCGTTATCAGCAGCGCGCTTTGCACTTTGGCGAGCGCCGCCCAAACTCGCCCCACCGTGGAACAGTTCATGGGCCCCGCTTCGCCGCTCGATCTCGTGAGCGCGCGTAGGACGGATCGCGTGGCCTGGATGGCGTACGAAAAGGGGATGCGGAACGTGTACACGGCGGCGGCGCCAACCTTCGCTCCCGTTAGGCTCACACGGTTCCTGCAGGACGACGGCATCGATCTGACTGATGTGCGCATCTCGGATGACGGATCTACGATCGTCTTCGTACGGGGGTCGGCGCCTAACCGGCAAGGGTGGATCGCCAACCCGTCGCATGATCCGGACGGCGGCGAGCGCGCTATATGGGCTGTGCGTACCGCCGGTGGTGCTGCATACAAGCTCGTCGAGGGGGGAGCGCCGGAGCTTTCACCCGACGGCCGGATGGTCGCGTATGTGAAAGACGGTCAGATCTACCGTTCATCGACGCGAATGAGTGCGGCGCGCGACAGCATGGATCTTGGCCTGAAGCCGTTCATCAAAGCGTGGGGGACGCAACGCTCGCCGCGCTGGTCGCCGGACGGTTCGCGCCTCGCTTTCGTGACCATGCGCGGCAACCACTCATTCATCGGCGTGTACGACGTGAAATCGCGAAGCGTGACGTACCTCGCGCCGAGCGTGGACTTCGATGATGCGCCGGTCTGGTCGCCGGATGGGAAGGAGATCGCCTTCACGCGACGTCCGGGTCTCCCGTTCGGCCAGCAGGGACAGGTCAGCAGCAACAGCATCGGGAATCCATCCGGACCCGCATCCGGCGTCGGTGCCTCGCGAGGTCCGTGCGCCAACACGCCGCTCGTTGGGCAGGGCTTTGGCGGTGGCGGCGGCGGTGGCAACCAACCACGTGCCGCGAACGACTCGGCGCAGCGCGCGAAAGAACCACCTGGCCTTTGCCGCGCGACGTTCACGGGCGGGTACACCCTTTCCGTCATGGTCGCGAACGTCGTAACGGGCGAGGCGCGCGAGCTGTGGCACAACGCGCCTAACGACAGTGTCTTCACAGCCATCAACACGCTCGTGTGGGCCGACGGCCACGTGCTGTTCCCGCTGTCGCCGGTCAATGACGAGTGGGATCGCTACTACTCGATCAGCCTGACGGCGACCAATCCAGCGCCGGTGCTGCTGACCACCACGAATGGCTTGATCGAAGGGCCAACGAGCGCCGTGCTTTCGCGCGACGGCGGCACGCTCTTCTATTGCACGAACGCCGAGGACATCGAACGTCGGCACATCTGGGCGGTACCCGTTGCGGGCGGAACGCCACGACGAGTAACCACGGGCGATGGGATCGAAACGAATCCAACGCCGCTCGCTTCCGGGCGCCAGCTCGCCGTGTTGTACTTCGATGCTCGAACGCCGGCGACGGTGGCGTTGACGCCGGTGAGCGGCGGCGCGATGCGCAAAGTATTCCCGACGTTAGGCAGGGACTTTCCTACCGATGCCCACGTGACGCCGGAAGTCGTGATTGTGAAGTCGCCAGACGGGATGGAGGTCCACAATCAGCTGTTTCTGCCCAAGGATCTGAAGCCGGGTGAACGGCGTCCGGCGATCGTCTTCGTGCACGGCGGTCCGATTCGGCAGATGCTCCCCGGCTATCACTACATGCATTTCTACAGCTGGGCGTACGCGTACAATCAGTATCTCGCGAGCCAGGGTTACGTGGTGCTGTCCGTGAATTTCCGGAGCGGTATCGGCTACGGCCGTTCGTTCCGCTTTGCGCCTAACACCGGTGGCCGCGGCAATGCAGAGTACCAGGATGTGCTCGCGGCCGGTAAGTGGCTGCAGACTCGCGCGGACGTCGATCCCACGCGGATCGGCATCTGGGGTCTCTCGTACGGCGGCGTGCTCACGGCGCAGGCACTCGCGCGCAACTCGGATCTCTTCATCGCCGGCGTCGATATGGCGGGCGTGCACCTCTGGGGTAGCTCGCTCGATAGCGCGGCGGTTTCGTACCGTTCGTCGGCGATCGCCGCGATGGATACATGGAAGTCGCCTGTGTTCCTGGTACACGGCGATGACGATCGCAACGTCGACTTCGCGCAGACCGTCGGTCTCGTCCAGTTGCTGCGCGCGCGGAACATCTATCATGAGCTGCAGGTGATTCCTGACGATCTGCACGAATCGATGTTCCACCACATTTGGCAGGACACGTGGAATCGCAGCACGTCGTTTCTCAAGCGATTTGTGTGGGATAAGTCGACCGCGACGACATCTTCACCGGGGCGATAGGAGGACGACGGACAGTTCATGGAGTTGGGGCTCTACACATTCGCGGAGACGACACCAGATCCGACCACGGGTCGCGTGATCAGTTCGGCGGAACGGCTGCGCAATTTGCTGGAGGAGATCGAGCTGGCCGACCAGCTCGGTCTCGAAGTGTACGGCGTGGGCGAACATCATCGGCCCGATTTTGCGGTGTCCGCGCCAGCGGTGGTACTCGGCGCCGCCGCGGCGCGCACCAGGCAGATTCGCCTAACGAGCGCGGTGAGTGTGCTCAGCTCGGACGATCCCGTGCGGGTCTTTCAGGATTTTGCGACTGTGGATCTGTTGTCGAACGGGCGCGCCGAGATCATGGCCGGCCGCGGATCGTTCATCGAATCCTTCCCGCTCTTCGGCTACGACTTGAACGACTACGATGATCTGTTCAGCGAAAAGCTGGATCTTCTGCTGCGGATCCGCGACAACGTGCGCGTCACGTGGCGCGGTGAGCACCGCGCTCCGCTGAATGACCTTGGTGTCTATCCGAGGCCGGTACAAACGCCAATGCCGGTGTGGATCGCGGTGGGCGGGACACCGCAGTCCGTGGTGCGCGCTGCCACGTTAGGCCTGCCCATGGCACTCGCCATCATCGGCGGTCCGCCGGCGCGCTTCGTTCCGTTCGTCGAGCTGTATCGTGAGACGGCTCGTCAAGCAGGCCACGATCCTGCGACGCTGCCGATCAGCATCAATTCGCACGGGTTCATCGCCGAGTCGTCGCAAGCGGCGGCGGATATCGCGTTCCCGCCGCACGCCGAAGTGATGACGCGCATCGGCCGTGAGCGCGGCTGGCCGCCGCTGACGCGCGCGCGCTTCGATGCCGAGCGCGGGGCGCGTGGGTCGCTCTTTGTGGGGAGCCCACAGGAAGTGATCGACAAGATCCTGTACGAGCACGAGCTGTTCGGTCATGATCGGTTCCTCATGCAGATGAGCGTCGGGACGCTTCCGCACAAGGCCCTTCTCACATCCATCGAGTTGTTTGGTACGCGCGTCGCACCGGTCGTTAGGCAAGCGACGGCCGCGGCGACCAACGCGTAAGGCAGGGCTCGTTAGGAGAAGCTCGAGCACGCTTCACACCCGTCGGCCGATCGTGCGGGTGGGCGTTCGCGGAATGTGTCTTGCTCGTGTGAACGGGCGAGTCCCGAGTGCAGGTGTCGTTCCATGCAGCGTGATAACCTAACGAGCAGTCGAGCGCGCCAGTGTGCGGCCGTGGTGGTTCGAAGATGGCTGGCAGCCGGCGCGGCGTGCGCATGTACGCTGGCCCTTGGCGCGTGCGAAAAAACGACGACCGCCACCGGTGGAAAGGTGGGGTCGATCGAAGTCGCTCCCACCTCGATTGCCCTCACACCGGGTCGCGCCGCTCCGCTTACGGCACGCGTCCTGGATGAGTCGGGTTCACCGATCAACGTCCAAGTATTCTGGGCCGAAGAGGATGCCCGAGTTGCCCGCGTTTCCAGTCACGGAATCGTGACCGCGGTCGCGCCGGGCCGTACGCAGGTCGCCGCCAGTCGCAGTGGATTGTCGGCCGTCGTACCAGTGGTGGTTTCTGCGCTCCCCCCGACGCTCCTGCGCGTGACTCCTAACGCGACGCAGATGACCGTCGGAGGCTCCACCACACTCCTGGCAGAGGTGTTTGACGCCAGCGGCGCGAAAGTCAACGGAGTCGGGATCGCGTGGTCGTCAGGGGCGTTGTCTGTTGCCACGGTGAATTCCAGCGGTGTCGTCACCGCTGTCGGGCCCGGAAGCGCGTTGATCAGTGCGGCTGGGGCAGGTTTGACAGGTGCGGCATTCGTCTCGGTCCAAGGTGTCCCCGTGTCGACGATATCAGTCGCCCCATCGACCGCGAATGTCCAAGTCGGGCGCACGATGCAGCTGCGCGCCACGCTGCGCGACGCCGCAGGCAACATTCTGACGGGGCGCGCTGTCGCGTGGACTTCCGACAACATCCTTCGCGCGACGGTGCTGCCGACGGGGATTGTAACCGGCGTTTCAAAAGGCTCGGTCCGGATTACGGCTTCCAGCGAGGGGAAGACCGCGAGTTCGTCAATCAGCGTCCGTTGAGGCCGGTCGCGCCGCCATTTACGGGTCCCGCGCAAGACGGGGTGTCTCGTTCACGAGGCTTTGCGCGGAATTGGCCGCGTTGTTGAGCGTTTTCGTCAACCCGCATCCCGACGCCATGTTGCTCTCTCGCCTAACGACTGTTCGGCGGCTGTTCGTCGCGCTTGCTGCCGCATCCTTCACGCTCGCTGGTAGCGCCTGCAGCGACTCGGTGGCCGCGAACAGCGATCGCGTGGTCGCGATTTCTATCGACCCGACCGCCCTTTCACTGACAACCGGGGCAACGAGTGCCTTGAGTGCGACGCTGGTTACCGACGGTGGACGACAAGTGCCCGCCGCGGACGTCCATTGGTCGACCGAGAATGCCCAGGTTGCCATCGTCACGCGGCAGGGTCTGGTGACAGCAATCAGTCCCGGAAAAACGCAGATCGCCGCCAGCAAAGATGGTCGCTCGGCGATCGCGCCGGTAACCGTCAGCGCGCTTCCGCCCGCGCTCGTTAGGGTCATTCCGACCGCGGCAACCGTGTTTGTCGGAGCGACCATACCGTTGCATGCAGAAGTGCGCGACGCGGGAGGAGGGCTCGTGACCGGGCAGACGATCACCTGGTCGTCAGGCACGCCCGCCGTTGCATCGGTAAACTCGAGCGGCGTGGTGACAGGCGTGCTCCCCGGAAACACGGTCATCACGGCGCGCACCGCTGGTTTGTCGGGCACCGCAGTCGTGACGGTGCGCCTGGTGCCAGTGGCTGCGGTGCACGTCACACCAACGAGCGGTACGGTGCCGGTGAATCAGACGATGCAGCTCACGGCGAGTTTGGTGGATGCCGCGGGGAATGTGCTGACGGGCCGCCCGATCACGTGGACGTCATCGGACCAGCGTATCGCCACCGTGTCCAGTGGCGGTCTCGTTAGGGGACGAGCCAAAGGAACGGCGACGATAACCACCACAAGCGAAGGGCAAACCGCGACGGCAACGATCAGCGTTCAGTAGCAGACGTCCGCGGCGAACGGTGTCAGCGCAAGCGTCGCAGATCTGCTTCAGCCGCCATGAAGCCGAACGCCGGCCACCCTCCCGATTTGATCGAGCGCTCGAACCAGTCGTGGGCCTTCGCACGGTCACCGCGCAGCAGATACCAGTTGCCAAGCCCAAAGGCGAGTGTTGCCACACTCACGTCGTTTGTGTCGGCGGGCGTAAATAGCTGCTCGGGCGCGATCTCTCCCTTATACAGGCGCAGGCGTTGCGAATAGGCGTTCGCCGCGGCGCTGGGCACAGAATCAGGCATCGCGGTGAGCAGCGCGCGCGCTTCGTTCGCTCGGCCGGCGCGCATGAGCGACATCC
>JBFMFA010000006.1:0-18363 GCA_040753195.1 Gemmatimonadota bacterium
CGCCAAAGGAGCGCGAGATGTACGTCACTCGTTATGAGTTGGCTCAGGATCTCAAAGGCAGGGTCAAATCGGACTTCGAGGTCACTGCCGAGATGCGCGAGGAATACTATCGTCGGCTCAAAGCCAAGGGGATTGACGTCGACCGAAAAGCCGTCGAGCGCGTGCCGCGGTATATCGATCGACAGCTCGAGTTTGCGATTTCCCGCGTAGCCTTCGGCGATTCTACGGCGCACCGCCGCACGCTCGACGACGACGTGCAGTTGCGGACTGCGTTAGAGTTGCTGCGCAAAGGACAGACGCAGCGCGATCTCTTTGCACTCGCCACCCCGTCCAGCAGATAGCCTAACGATGAAGGTTCGCACGCTTTTCTCGGCCGCCGCCCTCCTCGGGGCGGCGGTTTCGTACTCGGTACAGGCTCAGCAGCGCGGTTCCATCACACCTGAGACCGGCGAAACCCACCTCGCGAACATCAGACAACTCACCTTCGGTGGCCAAAACGCCGAGGCGTATTGGAGCCACGACGGGCAATGGATCACACTGCAGTCGACGCTCGCCGGCATGCAGTGCGATCAACAGTACGTCATGCGAGCCGACGGGAGCGACTTTCACCGCATCTCCACCGGACGCGGGAAGACCACGTGCGGCTGGTTCTTCCCTGGGAACGACCGGCTCCTGTTCGCGTCGTCGCACGCTCATGACTCCACCTGCCCACCACGCCCGGATCCATCGCGCGGATACGTGTGGCCGCTCGACAAGTTCGACCTGTACACCGTGAATCGAGACGGCTCCGATCTCAGGCGCCTAACGAACTACAACACGTACACGGCTGAGGCAGTCTTGTCGCCCGACGGCAAGCGTATCGTCTTCACGTCGCTGAAGGACGGAGACCTCGACATCTACGTCATGAACGTGGACGGTACCGACGTCAAACGGCTCACAAACACCCCCGGCTACGACGGTGGACCGTGGTGGTCGCCGGACGGGACGAAGATCGTCTATAGATCCCATCACCCCGCCGACTCCGCCCAACTCGCTCAGTACCAATCGTTGCTGAGGGCGGGACTCGTGCGGCCCAGTCAGGTCGAATTGTTCGTGATGAACGCCGACGGCAGCGATCAGCGGCAGATCACGAAACTGGGAGGCGCCAACTTCGGTCCTTCGTGGACCCGCGACGGACGCCGGATCGTCTTTTCGTCGAATCACAAGAATCCGCGGTCCCGCAACTTTGACCTGTTCATAGTGAACACCGACGGAACGGGTCTCGAGCAGCTCACGACGCATGGTGAATTCGACGGCTTTCCCATGTTCAGCCCGGATGGCCGGAAGATCGTTTGGGCGTCGAACCGCAACGGCCGCGAAGCGGGCGAGACTAACATCTTCGTCGCCGACTGGAAGCCGTAGTCGGTCCTCACTGCTCAAGCTCAAAGCAGGGTTCTTAAAGTCAAAGCTCATCGCTCACGGCTCGTAGTTGGCTCTAGCCTCAAAGCTCTGAGTTGGTCTAACGTTCAGCCGCCCCCAAATTCGCGCGGCCCCTATGTCGTTCATTCCAGCCATCCTTGGAGTTCTCGCTCTCTACATCTTGGCGAAGTCCGTCAAGATCATCGGCCAAGCCGAAGTCATCGTTGTGGAACGCCTTGGACGTTTCCATCGCGTTGCGCGTTCGGGACTCAACTTCCTCATACCGCTTATCGAGCGGCCACGCACGCTCGATGTGCGCTACTTCGAGGCGGATGTCACGGGCATCAAGAAAGTCACGTCGGGATCGACTGCGCGCATCGACCTGCGCGAGCAGGTGCTCAATTTCCCGAGTCAACCTGTCATTACGAAAGACAACGTGACGATCGACATCGATGCGGTTGTGTATTACCGCGTCGCCGATCCGCAGAAAGCGACGTACGCCGTTCAGAACCTGCCGTACGCACTCGAAACCCTAACGCGAACGACGCTACGCAACATCGTCGGCGAGATGGAGCTCGACTCTACGCTCGCGAGCCGCGAAGTGATCAACCGGCGTATGCGCGAGGTGATCGAGGAGGCCTCGTTAGGCTGGGGGGTCGACGTCACGCGTGTGGAGCTTCAGGCAATCGAGCCGCCTCACGACATTCAGCAGTCCATGGAATTGCAGATGCGCGCCGAGCGCGAGCGTCGCGCCACCGTGACCCAGGCGGAAGCCACGAAACGCGCAGCCATCCTCGAAGCCGAGGGCGTGCGCGAATCGCAGATTCTGCGTGCTGAAGCCGAGAAGCAGGCCGCGGTCTTGCGCGCCACGGGTCAGGCAGAAGCCCGTCTCAAAATGGCCGAGGCTGAAGCAGAAGCCATTCGTCGAATTGGCGATGCCCTGCCAGCAGAACACGTCGGCATGTATCTGCTCGGCCAGAAATACATCGAAAACCTCCCTGCCCTCACGCAAGGGAAAGGCACGACGTTCTTCCTGCCGGCCGAAGCAAGCGGCGTTATGGCCGCGTTAGGCGGTCTCAAAGAGATGCTCCGCGCTCAGGTCGGCGACACCGGTTCGGTTGCCAAGAACCCGTCGGTGCGCGCAATCACGCGCGGACCGGGAGAAGGTGGTGAGCGGAGCGGGGAGTGACACGCGGACCCGTATCGCTTGAACGCGCGGAACGCATCGCTCGGTCTCACGCCTGCTCAAACTGTGGCGAGTACAGCTTCAAAAGGATTGCCGTAAAAGCCGCGCCGAAGAGCCTGCGTGACGAGTTCAAGGCCATTTGGCACATCGTGCGCGTTTGCGGCGTGTGCAAACACGAAAGTGAGCTCGCAATCGACGCCGACGGCGACCTCGTTCTGGAATCGTAAAGCCCTTCCAGCACCGTTTATATTCGGAACGAGGGTTACGCAGTTGCGTGCCCTGGATCACTGCGGCGCGAGGCTGCTGCCAGGAACCTTGGTGGTAGGCTTGCGTACAACGCTCAAGCGGCCGTCCGCGTTCACCCGGTTGGGTCTCCGCAGCGGTTGCTTGGAAAGCCTAAAGCTACGGGTTTCATAGCACAGCTTGAGTCTTTCTTGAGCGTCGAAGTGCGGAGATTTGGTTCCATTGCTTCAAGGCACGTCGTTTCAGTTTTATTGCGCTACCAATAGTGGTCACGTGGGAAGTGGCGCGTTGGTGTTAGGACCCTGCTCTTGGTCTGGCGCAGTCACGTCCGCACTGCATCCTTTTTGGAGGTCTCATGCGCAAGCCCCGTCCGGCGACGTACAATCCGGCACAGGCTCTTCATCTAATCGCGAGCGATCGAACCGGCTCGCCGCTCAGCTGCCCATCGTGTTCCGGGCCAATCGAGCGCAGTCCGGCGGTCTTTCCCCCTGCTCCGTACTCGCATGTGACGCTTCGTTGTCAGAACTGCGGTCGCCTCGCGCGATACATCGCCGGAGCAGCCTAAAACCTTCCATCACGGCGCCCATCGGGCGTCTCCAGTCGTTCGTGGCGCGCGTAGCTCTCCCAAGGGCTACGCGCGCTGTCATTTCCACACCGCGTCAACTGGCAGCGCGGTACGGAACTGTTTGATCGCCAGCCCCTTATTTCGGGGAAGAGGATTTCGTTATGTCACGCATCAATGGCACAGTGAAGTGGTTCAATGACGCAAAGGGCTACGGTTTCATCGCTCGTGATGGCGGCCCGGACGTATTCGTTCACTTTAGCGCGATACAAATGGGTGGCTTCAAGTCACTCGTCGAAGGCGATAAGGTCGAGTTTGAGATCGTCCAAGGACAAAAGGGACCCCAGGCGTCCGACGTCACCAAAGTCGGCGTCTGAGGCTCGACAGCTCGCAGCCTGACCCGAACGGAGGAGTGCCGTAGTGAACGCTGCGGTGCTCCTCCGCTGCGATAACCTTCAACTTGGCGTGTGAACAGTTACCCAAGTAACCCGCGAACTCCACGCCGTATCGTCTACCGCCGCAATCTTCCCGGCGGCGGCTTCGTTAACATCGAAGCGGAAAGCGGAAACATCCCCGAAGATCCGCTGCACCGCGCCATGATCACTGTCGAACGGCGCTCCGATCCCGCCCGCCGAGATGGTCACCATCCGCCAGTAGTCGCCTTTGCCGAAGGGCCCTCATCCCAAGGAGTCTTCCGTCAAATGCTCGACATCGCTGCTGACAACATCGCCATCGCTCGGGCGCTGCTGCGCTCGCAAGCCGACGGCCGACCAAAATTCTAAAAGCCTCCCTCAGGAGTCTCGCGCGGGAACGAGAAACGCAAAAAAAAAGGCACCGCCCGATGGCGGAGCCGCGCACCACGAAAGCGAGCTGCGCTTAGCGCGCTACGACGGCGTCAAAGGGAATCTCGATTTGATCCGCAGCCTGAGCGCTCGCCGCCTGCGCGCGATGTTTGGCAGCCGGATCTTCGCTCACGCCAAGCAGGTGAGCCGTCTGGTGGTAAAGACGCAGCGTGTGAATCGGGGCGACGAAAGTGCGTGTGCCACCGCGCGCGATCGTCAGCGCCTCGTCACGAACGTCGCGAGGAAGCGCGTTCACGAGCGGGTGTCTCAACAACCGCTGAATTCCTGATGCGTCACGCGCTACCAACGCGGCACACAGAGATTCGAGATAGGCCAGCATGACCGTCGCGCTTTTTGTGTTATTAACACTTTGCAACTAATACGCCAGACGGTCAAGAGCGGTTCCAGTAACGGACCCGTGTGCGTTTTACTGCAATTCCGTCAAGTGCGCGCGCGCATTTCGCCCAGGAGGTCGAAGCGCACCCCGCGTCGATTCCCGCGCCGCCGGCGCGGTGCGTAGCGATACAATTGCGCGGGCCGCCCGCGTCCTTCACTACGCCATTCGTCCGTCGGCTCCACCAGCCACGCCGCCTGCAGCGCGCGCCTGAAACTCGCCTTGTGTAAGCGTCGGCCAAGCAAGAGTTCGTACGTCTGCTGCAGCTCGCTCAGCGTGAACTCGGCCGGCAACAAACGGAACGCAACCGGCGCGTAGTCCATGCGATCGCGTACGAACACCAGTGCCGCTTCCATCATATCAGATTGACGCGCAGGAAGCGCCGGAAGGTCCGTCAGCGAATGCCAGGCAAAGCCTGCGTTCGCAGACGTTTGAGCAGGCACGACTCCAACAAAGCACACAGACACATCTGCATTCACCGCGTGCTTCTTGGCGTTGCCAAATGCGCCCGCCTGTTCGAACCACGCCACGTCAGTGCTCACGGCGCTGCGAACCAAACGCCGCGCAACAGCTTCGACAGATTCACCGCGTGGACCATCGCATGGCAACAACCAACGATCTTTTGTGCCGTTGCTCGCAGCACGTGCGAGTAACACCGTGAGATGCCTGCCGCGTGGCGCAAGCAGAACAAGATCGACTGTGAATGTTACGCGGCGCGGAAGGACTCGCGTCGGCGCTGAAGAAGAGCGCTCGCGCATGGGAGGCGCGAATTAGTAGCGACTTGCTACTTATGTCAAGGGCCCGTCACAACTCGACGGGCCCTCGGAAAATTTTCGCGGCGCGAGAATATGGATTCGTAATTCTACGGCGTCAATCGGGTGCGTCGCTCACCGTCTCCAATCTTGTGCAGTGGCGGGATAGAGATCGGTAGTGTCGCCGTGATGTCGATCTCTCCAAGCAGCGCGCGTGCTGCCGCGCGTTGCGAAGCGACATGTGTTCCCCACGCAATCATATATGCTGGCGCATCAGGAATTTGCTGCAGCAAGTACGGTGTTCCGAACGTCACGACAACAACGCCGTTTCCTTGTCGCTCGCGCACGAGTTCGCGCATGAATTCGACAAACGCGTTATCAACACTCGCGGTTGCAGTTTCTGACGTGATGTTTACGTAGTTGCTCACGATCACGATGTCGGCGCCCTTCGCACGCTCGAGCGCGCGCGCGAAGCTCGTCCCCGGATCGTCTGAAATCACAACATCGTTCGTTACCTGCAACGACTTCGTGCGCAGGTGCGCGTTGAATGCGACGCCCGCGCCAAGATCGGTCCGTCGCGTGTACGTCAATGAATACACACTCGGTCGCTGACTAGCGCGCGCTATTGGAACAGCGTTCTTCATGTCGCGCGCTAGCACGACGCCGCGCTCTGCGATCCGATTCGCAATCGCAACGTGCTCGCTATCGCCCACGACTGCACGTACGTGATTGAGATCCACAAAGCGCGCCCGACGTAGTCCGAACATCGACTTGAGTGCCAGCACACGTCGCACGGATCTGTCGATGCGCGCTTCGTCGAAGCGACCTTCTTTCACGCCTTCAACTATCGCGTCGATGGCTGCTCGCGTATCGACAGGCATGAGTAGCACATCGGCGCCCGCTTCGATCGCGCGTTTGTTTGACTCGGCTGGACCGAACTGCTTGATGACGCCTTCCATCGTCATCGCATCGGTTACGATCAAACCGTCGAACTTCATCTCATCGCGCAACAAGCGACCAAGCACCGAGCGTGATAGCGTGGCCGGCACACGCGACGTGTCCAGGGCAGGGAGGACCCCGTGAAACGTCATGACGGCACCGACACCAGCGTTCACCGCGGCTCGGAAGGGAAGCAACTCTATGGAATCGAGGCGCGCGCGCGAAACGTCGACAACCGGGAGGTCGAGATGTGAGTTGACCTCGGTGTCTCCGTGTCCCGGGAAATGCTTTGCCGTCGCCAGCATGCCATGCTGCTGCAGACCGCGCACCTGCGCAGCGCCTAAACGGGCAACGCGCGCCGGGTCTTCGCCGAACGATCGCGCGCCGATCACAGGGTTCGCCGGATTGTTGTTGACGTCAAGCACCGGGCCGTACGCGATATGCATGCCTAACGCACGTCCCTCAACCGCGGTAATGCGGCCCATCTCGTACGCCAATGCCGTGTCGTTGGACGCGCCAAGCGCCATGACCCACGGAAACGTCGTGGCGCCGCCCAGGTCGATCGCGTTAGGCACGAAGTAGCCGCCCCGTGCGCGAAACCCGACGCCCGTTTCCAGATCTGCGCTGATGAGCAGGGGGAGTTGGCTCGCGCGCTGGAGCGCATTGATCTTGGCCGCGATCTCGATCGGTGATCCCACGGAAACGATGAATCCGCCCACGTGGTCCTCCGTGGCGTAGCGCACGATCCGCTGCCATTCAGCACTTCCTTCGGCTACATAGTCCCCAAGTATCCAAGGCCAAACGAGTTGCGCCGCCTTGTCGCGCAACGACATGGCGCGAAGCACGGAATCCGACCACGCATTCGCTGCCGGGTTCACGACGACGGGACCCGCGGTGCCGCCTGCAGGTTCTACATGCGAGACCGGGGCACGCGCGCACGCCGTGAGCAACGCGAACAGGGCACCTGTCGTGACGCGCATCCGTGGACCGTGGTGCTTCACCATGAGATCGTCCCCTTCTTGCTCGTGTCGACGTCTTCGTTGACGCCGCTCTTGAATAAGAACGCTTGCATGTTCTTCGTGAGAAACGAGCGCGCCTGTGGATCCATCACATTCAATCCATAGTGGTTGATCAGCATCGTCTGCTGTTTGACCCAGTCGCCCCAACAGACCTGGCAGATCTCCGCGAGAATGCGGGCTCCGATGGCTCCGGGAAACGGTGCGCGCTCGAATCCGGCTCGCGTTTGACCACAGCGTGAACACGTAACGTCAGCCATGCATTCCTCGATTCTAGAAGCGATCCGGCGTCTGCCGAACTGGTAACCTAACGAGTTGTCGCCGCCGCGTCCCGCGCGGCGTTCACCTGTTCGAACCAATCCACGACCAGGGTGGCAACCGCGTCTTTGCAGTAATCCGCGGTCAACACATGGCCGCACCCGCTCATCCAATGCAGGGCTTTGACAGGATGAACGATACTGTCCGCCGCCCGCTGCACGTGCGCGGCCGCCACACGGTTGTCTTCTCGCGAGTGCACGATCAACGTAGCCACTCGCAACTCGCGCAACTGCTGCGTCGCGCGCCGCACGACCGATCCGAGCTCGGCTAGCAGCCGCGGTGTCGTATACCCGCAGCCCAGTGACTTGGCTCGCGCCTCCGGGTCGTGGATTGACCCTAGCTCGAGCGTTTCAAGCACCGGTTTGACGAGCTGCGAGAGCGGCCATAACGCGGCCCCTAAGCGAACTCCGAGCGGCATCGCGACGTACGGTGCGAGTAGCGCCAGCGCCGACACGTTGCGTGTCGCGGCCACATCTATCGCGAGTGCTGCGCCCATCGATTGACCACACACGACGACGGTCTGGTGCCGAGCGGCTAATGCGTCAAACGCGTCACGGGCCGATCGCAGCCAGTCCGTCGCGCGCGACGCATGAAAAGCCTGCAGCGTCCGGCCGTGCCCTGCGAGCAGCGGAGCAGAGACCGACCACCCGGCATCCAGTAGACGCTGCGCCAGATACGCGAGCGACTGCGGCGTATCGCCAAAGCCATGCAACAGCAGCGCCGCGCGAGGAAACTCCCCGGCAACGATGGGTTCTGCGCCACGCGCTACGCCATCGCTGCCTAACGGCAGTCGCTGCGCGAGCCGGGCCTCCGCGGCCCTCCAGCGCGCGCGCTGATACGGGCGCCAGGCAAACCATGCGGCGAGCAGCACGATGGCGGCCAGCAAAATTGCCACGTCAATAACGCGGGATATCGGGATCTACGTCCACGCTCCACGCATCGATGCCGCCTTCGAGATCGTAGATCCGGCGGAACCCTAACGAGTGCAGCCACTGTGCAGCCGCGCGGGAACGCACGCCGTGGTGGCAATACACGACCGTCTCGGCGCCCGGGTCGAGACTCAGCGCTGCCCGTTCGAGCTGGCTCATCGGGACGAGCGTGGCGCCAGCGATATGCCCGACGTCCCATTCCCATCGCTCCCGCACATCCAGCAACGCTAACGCGCGCCCAGTGGCGCGCCACGATTCGAGCTCCTGCGCAGTGACGCGCTGCACCATGGGGCTGGGCTCAGCCGCGGCCGGCCCGGCGCAAAACGCCTCGTAGTCGGCCAACTCGCGCAACTCTCGCGTACCGCACGCAACACACGTGGGGTCTTTGGGCACGGCTATACGCGTGAACTCGCTCCCCAGAGCGTCGATGAGGAGGAGCCGCCCAACCAGCGGCTCGCCGCGGCCAAGAATGAGCTTGATCGCCTCAGTTGCCTGGAGCATGCCTAACAAACCGGGGAGGACGCCCAGAACCCCGGCTTCCGCGCAGCTGGGCACGCTTCCGGGTGGCGGCGCAGTCGGATACAAGCAGCGATAACACGGCCCGTTAGGCGCGGCGAGGACGCTGATCTGACCGTCGAAGCGCAGCACGCTCGCGTACACATTTGGGATGCCGAGCAGAACGCAGGCATCATTGACGAGATAACGCGTGCGAAAGTTGTCGGTACCGTCCACGACGAGATCAAAGTTGCGTAGAATCTCCAGCGCGTTGTCTCGCGCAAGCTCGCTGTCGAACGGGACCACACGGACGTGAGGATTGATTGCGCGCACGCGTTGTGCTGCTGCTGCCGCTTTGCGGCGACCGATGTCGTCGGTGCCGTACAACAGCTGACGCTGCAGGTTCGACAGGTCCACCGCATCGCCGTCGACGATGCCAAGCGTTCCCACGCCGGCCGCCGCCAAGTACGAGCAGGCTGGCGATCCCAGGCCCCCTGCGCCTACCACTATGACCTTTGCGCGTTTGAGCCGCTCCTGCCCATCCACGCCCACTTCCGGCAATACAACCTGGCGCGCGTACCGGGCAATTTCTGCCGGGTTCAGAGAATCAGTCACTGTGCTGATTATGTGATGGCACTCACTATGCTTGTGTGACAATATACCGAGCCCATCATCCCCACCGTCTCGGAGAATCAGCGCGTGGTCTCCGAACTTCCTCCACACCGCGCGCCTACTAGCTCGTTCTGCCCACCGCGCATCAGATCTCACTCGCCATAATCGGCAATGACATGCTGCTCGCCGCGCTACCGGCCACGCCGGTACAAGTCGCGCATGCATGTTATCGATACGGCTTTGAAATAGTAGTTCCCGCGAGCTGGGGCGACGAGCTTGTCGCCCAGGCCGTGTTGGAGGACTTGCGCGGCCGTGATCGCGAACCGGTGATCCAATGCACGTGTCCGCTAGTCGCCGGTCGTCTGCTCGCTAATGGCGAACATCTGTTGTCCTCAATGGCACAGACTGCTTCACCACCTGTCGCAGCCGCGCGTTATGCGCGACACGTGTTCGCACCGCGCGATGTGCACGTGACCTATATCGGCGCTTGTCCGGGTGCGGCGGACCCCGTGATCGACCAGCGCTTCTTGCCTGACGAGTTTTTGCAGTTGCTTAACGACCCGGACATTGCGCTGTCGGACATGCCAACGGTGTTCGACTCGGTCCTCCCTCCGGACCGGCGTCGCTGTTTTTCGCTGCCCGGTGGATGTCCCTCGCAGGAAGCACTCTGGCAAGCGAGTGAAGGGCGCATGCTTCGCGAGGTGACGCAGCCGACCTTCTCAACCGATCTCGCGCAGACGCTTCTGTGGCGAGAGTACGTGATGATCGACGTAGCACCCTCGCTCGGATGCTCCTGCGCTGGCAGCTACAGTCGCGTCGGCACGAGGTATGGACGCGTCGCGGTAATGGCGCTCGAACCGCCGCGCGCTGCGCAGCCAGTTGTTACGTATCAGCGTGAATTTGCACAGGTCGAGGTTGCGGAGCGTGGAGTCGGAACTGCCGCAGGCAACGGCGCCGCCTCGATTGACGAGACGCACACGGCGGACGTCGGCCAGCCTCTCGAAAGCCCGCATCGCGCCGGACCCGAAGCACCGATTGGTGTGCGCGTACGCGCTGCCGGCGCGCCACTTCCACGTGCATACCTCGCCAAGCGCAAACATCTCGCTGCACCACCCCGCGAGGCGCCGCTTCCTGAGTCAGCGCTGGCGCAGTCGCCTGAACACGAGGCAGCGGTCGAAGGGACGCCCAGCGTTGAGTCAGCTCCGGCGCCGCCGCCAACTGGTGTCTCGCGAGAGGCAGAGGGGATCACGTGGCTGGGAAAAGATACGGTGCCGCGTGAAGAACCGGCCACGCGCGCGGCCCCACCTAACGCGCACGTACACACCGATGATTGGTTTGCGCAGGTGGAGGTGAATCACGTCGAGCATCGATTGGAGAGGGAACCAGAGATTGTCCCCGGTTTGAGTACGTCAAGTGACGCAGCGCCATTCGCGGATAGCGGAGTCGCGACCGAGGGGACCAGCTACGCCCCACCTAACGAGGCTCCGGATCTCGGGCGCCCCATCACCGTTCACGTCGAACCTGCGCCCCCTGTCGTTGAAGACGTCCCTGTTGTCGTAGCGCCGGCGGAGCCCGCCGGCGATGAGCGGGAGACAGCCGTCGAGCGCGAGTCGGTTGTCGGCGTGGCCCTGGAAGAGCCGCCGCCTTCCGTGAAGACGCCAGCGGAAGAACACTCGCCGTGGGAGCGCAGCGCATACGCACACCAGGAGGCGGCCAGGCCCGTTTCGGCAAACGGGCCCTTGCGCGTGGAAGTCGTTATCGACGCCGATATCGACGCGCCGCCGCCGGAGGTCGTAATTCCCGACGCCGTGCACGAAGACAACGTGAGCGCAGCCTCGCATGCGACGGTCGAGATCGTCACGCACCCAGCGCGCTCGTGGGGAGATGTCTTGATCGCGTTATGGCTTGTGCTCGTCGCCAGTGCCGTGTTGGCGACCCTTTTGTGGCGACGTTAGGCAACGCGTCTACTCTAACTCGTTGAGCGCGCGCAGCGCGGCGTTGCGGATCCATGCATCGCGCTCGGCATCGGCCGGCATCGCCTGCGAGAAAAGATCGACTTGCCGCCGGATCTCGTCGTTGAGCATGCTGCGCGAGCTGCGGCGCACGCCTAACGAATGGAGCGTGTGTTCTGCAAGTTCGCGCAGCACGCGCTGCGTAGCGGAACTCAGGCCAGCCGCGGAGGGTGCGTTTGTCATCTCCACTGACGTGCGACGCGGCGCCGCGGCTGCAAGCGTCTTCCCCATCGGCACGAGGCGTACCACATACGAGCCGGGCGTGTGTTCCACGATTCCTTCCACGATGCCAGCGCGGCGGAGGCTCCCCAATCGCTGGGCGACGTGCGTCCGTACCACAGGGATAGAACCTGGGCTGCGCAGCCCGCGTCCGGTGACGATCAGTACCTCGCGCACGCCCTCCACCTGCTTCAAACGCAGCCATGCATCTACGCGCGCCGCGGCATCGGCGCCACTGGGAAGTCCATCGCGCACATTCAGCATGCGTCCATCGCCAAATTGCGCTTCGTCGAAGGCTCTGGCGAGCGCGTTAGGCACCCTCCGGCGGCTCACCTCAGCGAATCACCTCACGCAGCACCTGGCCGTCCAACCGTTCGAGCGGCTGCACACCGAGTAAGACGGCAAGGGTCGGCGCCATGTCAACGACGCGCACAGCACGCGAGTGACGTCCACCCGTGATGCCCGCGCCCCAGAAAATGATCGGTACTTTCGCATCGTAGTCGTGCGGGCTTCCATGCGTCGCGATGGGAATCCCGGCCCAGAACCAGTATGGCTTGAGCGTGACGGCAACGGCCGCTGGCGCGTCGCTCGGCAACATGTGGAGCCAACGGCGTGCGATGTGATCGCGAACGGTGTCTTTTTTCGCCAGCTCGGAAACCAGGTCAGCACGGAGTACGCCGGGGACGGCACGCACCGCCGCAGCGAAGGTACGCGCCAGCGAATCGGGATTGAGTCCGTGCGCGCTGACCGCCCCTCGATTCATGAGCAGCAGATCGATAGAAAAGTCGACGGATTGTTCATCGATCCCGCGCGCGCGTAGCGGCGTCATGAAGCTCTGGAGCATCGGTGCGAGCGTCACAAATCCCGCGCTGCCGTTGGGGTCGCGTGACTTCGTCCCCGGTAGCGGCGCCACGCCGTGGTCCGACGTTAGCGCAATGACGATCTGCGACGAATCGCGCACGGCGAAAAGCGAATCGAGAAACGCTCCCAGATAGCGATCGACCCGCACCACCTGGTCGTGCAGCTCGCGGGAGTCGGGCCCGTACCGATGGCCCACCGCGTCCGTTGTCGACAGCGAGATCGCCAGAATGTCGGTCACGCCATCCGTCGTGCCTAACGAAAGAGCGTTGAGCCCCGCCATGGCAAATGCGAGCGTCACCTCGTCCATCATGGGCGTTTCCTGCAGTGCGGCGGCGGCTCGCGCCGAATCAGCCGACAACCAGTGCGGAAATACAAAGTCCCGCCCGGCAGATTCCGTGGCTACGCTGTCCGGCTCGGGATACGCGTTAGGCGGAAGTAGGAGATCCCACGACGTGCCTGCGTAGCGCTGCGGCAGTTGCCGCGCGTTGAACTGCTGCACCCACGTCGGGAGTGTGTCGCGATAATACGTGCTGGTGGTGAACCGGCGACCCGTATACCAATAGACATCCTGCTTCGCGCGACCCAACGGCAGGATCGCGCCACGGTCCTTGCGCGACACTGATAGCGCCCGTGAGCGCGCGGTTTTCGCTTGCAGCCAGTCAAACAACACCGTTCCACGAAACCGCGCGGGCGAAGCACCAACCCCGGGATCTTCGAGAAGCGGCGTGTCGTCATTGACACCCACACTGTTCGCTAGAATCCCGGTACTCCATGGAAAGCGACCGGACATCGTCGAGGCATGCCCGGGTGCCGTTTCAGTATTCGCGTGATCGTGGAACCCATTCAAGAACACGGCGCCGTGGCGCCACAGCCGGCCGAGGCCACCAGTGAGGTGCCGGTCAAAACGCTGGAAGTAATCCGGCCGCAGCTGGTCGATTGTGAAAAACACCAGCAGTCGAGGAGGGCGGGGCAGGCTCCTCGCGGTCGGCTGCGACGCACCCGCAGTCGTCCAGAGTGATAGTGCCGCAATGAATGCAGTCCCACGCAACGTGTTTCCCAGGTGCATATCGCATCAATGTACCCCGGAAACCGGCGTGTGCACGCTGCTCGAGTCGACTGTTAGGCTTGCAGCGACTCCTCCAATAACGCCAGGCCGGCTGCCACGTCGTCGCGGGAAATGACGAGCGGCGGCAGGAGGCGGATTGTGTGTTCACCGGCCGATACCAGCAGCAGACCCTTCTCTCGCGCGCGCGCGATCACATCCCCCGCAGGCTCACCGATGTCGACGCCCCACATGAGGCCGCGTCCGCGCACCGCGCGAATCGTGCCGGAGCGCTCCTGCATCGCCTGTAGTTCTTTCCCAACGAACTCGCCTAACGAGCTCACGTGCGCGCCCATCTTCGGGTCAGCCAGCCGCTCGATGACGTGCAGCGCCACGCTCGCTACGAACGGCCCGCCGCCGAACGTGGATCCATGATCCCCCGGCTGCATCGCCGTCGCAACCGCGTCGGTGACGAGAATAGCTCCCATCGGAAGCCCACCGGCCAACGGCTTCGCCAGCGTCATGATGTCCGGCGCAATGCCGCTCGCCTGATAGGCGAATACGTGCCCGGTGCGGCCCAGGCCGCACTGAATCTCATCGAAGATCAAGGCGACCTGGCGCTCGTCGGCCAACGCCCGCAAGTCTCGCAAGAACGCTGAATCCATGACGCGCACGCCGCTTTCGCCCTGAATCGGTTCCACGATTACAGCCGCGCACGTCTCCGGGTCCATCGCAATGGCAATGTCTTCGACGTCGCGCTCGACAATGCGAATCCCCCCAGCGAGCGGCCGGAACGGTGCGCGATAATTGGCGCGGTCGGTCGCGGCCAATGTGCCTAACAAGCGTCCGTGAAAGGAACCACGGAGCGCGAGGATCTCGTGTTTCGCGCTGTTGCCATCCGGGAGCGAGCGTGCCCAGCGCCGCGCGATCTTGAACGCCCCTTCATTGGCTTCCGCGCCCGAATTGCAGAAGAAGACCTGATCGGCGAAAGAGAGTTCCACGAGCCGCGCCGCCAGCGCTTCTCCAGGCGAGGTCCGGAAGAGATTCGAAACGTGGATCAGGCCCGAGGCCGCCTCATGCAGGGCATTCTGCAAACCGGCGTCCCCGTACCCCAGCGCATTGACGCCGATGCCTGCGGTGAAGTCGATGTAGGCCTTGCCATCGCGATCGTACAGACGCACGCCTTCGCCCCGTACGAGCTCCATGGGAGCTCGCTTGTACACGCCGAGGAGCGGCGACGACGAGGACACGTTAGGCGCGGATGCTGACATGAGCGTGACCATGGTTACGGCACCTGTGCGAGTCGCGGTGGAAGGAGCGTGGTCCCACCGTTTGGGTTTGCCACTGACGCGATGTCCGAAATGCGCACACGATCGATGCCGCCAAGCAGCGCCGGTTGCGCCGCCTGTAGCTTGGCGATCATGCCGCCGGTTGCGGCGCGTTCAGCGATCATCTGTTCGGCCTGCGTGGCCGAAAGCTGCCCGATCAGCGCACCGTCGCGATCCAGCACGCCGGGCACGTCGACCGTAAACACGAGCTCGCTCGCGCCTAACGCCAATGCGATGGCGGCGGCCGCGTCGTCTCCATTGACGTTGAGAGCTCGACCAGTCTCGTCATGCCGCGCTACGGGCGACACCACCGGCGTGTATCCGTTGGCGAGCAGCAGCATGAGCAGCGACGTATCGATCCGCTCGGGCGTCCCGACTTCACCTAACGAGCCGTTGAAGGCCCTCGGTCCGCTCAGCATGCCGCCATCCTCACCCGAGATGCCCACGGCGCGCACTCCAGCGCTGAGCAGCGCGGACACAAGCTCCTTGTTGGTGCTGCCGGACAACACCATGCGGATCAGCTCGAGATCCGCCACAGTAGTCACGCGCCTCCCTTCCACAAACTGCGGCTCGCGCCCCAGCTGCCGCTGCAGATCGCTGATCTGGTCGCCGCCGCCGTGGACGATCACGAGGCGTTCGCCTGTGCGCACCATGGCGGCGATGCTGCCGGCCAGTTGCGGCTCGCGCTGCGTGCGTCCGCCGAGCTTGATGACGCGCAGGGCATGCCGCTCGCCGACGTGTGGCGCTGACATGTTAGTTCGGGAGCCCGCTTGCTTCAGCGATGCCTAACGCCAAGTTTGCGTTCTGCACAGCCTGTCCGGCGGCTCCTTTCATGAGATTGTCGATCGCGGAGATGATGATGAGCGTCGGTTGCCGCAATCCGGCCGCCTTGCGCACGGAGATGCGCGCGACGTTGCGACGGACCACGTCGCGCAGCGACGGCACGTCCGGCGTGATCTCGACGAAGCGCTCCCCCGCGTAGAACGTTTCCCACAAACCGAGCGGCTCGTTAGGCATGCCGCTCAACGGGACGGTGATCGTCGCCAGGATCCCACGCGCCACCGGCAGGAGGTGTGGCGTGAACAGGATGTCGACATCGGCACCCAGTGCGTGCGCGGTTTCGCGCATCTCGGGGATATGCCGGTGCTCGTTGCCCACGGCATACGCGCGGTAATCCTCGGTTACCTCCCCAAAGAGGAGCTCGCTCTTGGGGGAGTTGCCGGCACCGGTCACGCCGCTGGCCGCATTCACCGTGACGGTCGCGCCGGGCTGGATCAGCCGCGACGCAAACAGCGGCGCCATCGCGAGCAGCACTGCCGTCGGATAACACCCCGGATTCGCGATCAGCTCCGCGCCAGATAGCTCAGGACGCTTCAACTCCGTCAGACCGTACGGGACTCCGGCAACGCCACTCCCCGGTCGGAGATCCGCAGAGAGATCGACAGCCCGGACGCCTTCCGAGCGGATGCGATCGACCCACGTCTTTGAGGCACCGTGCGGAAGAGCAGAGAAGACCAGCTCTGCACGGTTGAGGGGCGCATCATCCGTGGCCACGAACGTGACATCACGCCCGCCGAAACGGGCGTGCTTGCCGCGCTGCTCGTTTGCCGTGGCAAACGCCAGGTCGAACGCGGGGTGGCCTACAATCAACGAACAGAGTTCTCGGCCGGCATACCCGCTGGCGCCGAGAACTCCCACAGGAATTCTATGCACGGTGAATGCATAAAATTGCGAAAGCCCCCTGTCAATTGCCCCAGGCGACTTAGCGCGCATTTTATGCGTCGCCGAAGCTCCGCTCCCTGACTCTCACACTCTGTGAACAAGAAACAACGTCACCGCGCGATACTCGACCTCGTTCAGGCCCAAGTCATAGGGAGTCAGGAAGAACTGCGCGGTCTGCTGAAGGACCGCGGCTGGGATGTCACACAGTCGACACTCTCACGGGATCTGCGTGAGTTGCGCCTGGCCCGTCTCCCGACGCCGGAAGGACCGCGCTACGCCTCCAGCGACACTTACAGTAGTGGCGATAACCGCGCGCTCGTCGAAGACGTACTCCCCCAGTTCTTCGCATCCCAGGAAGGCGTCGGCGAATTGATCGTCCTCAAAACCATGTCCGGTGGCGCCCAACCTGTTGCCGAGGCTATCGATGCGGCGGGGTGGACCGAGGTCGTCGGCACCCTCGGCGGCGAAAATACCGTCCTGGTCATCTGCCGCTCCGCGGCGGCTCGAGAACGCGTCGAAAAGAAGATCCAGCGCTCCGCCAAGCCGTAAACCGACCTCTCGGGCCTAAGTCGTGACAGGTCAACGTACTCCGCCACTTGCGCGGAGGCATTCATCGTATGATTATGCATACGTTCTGAATAGAAATAGAACCCTTGGAGTATGAAAATGCAGACTATCGTCCTGGCGTATTCCGGCGGTCTCGATACATCCATCATCGTCCCGTGGCTCAAGGAGCATTACGACGCCCGCGTCGTTTGCGTCGCTGCTGATGTCGGCCAGGGTGACGAAGAACTGCGCGGCGTCCGCGAGAAAGCGCTCGCGTCAGGCGCCGATGAATGCTACGTCGAAGATCTGCGCAAGGAATTCATCGAAGAGTACGTCTGGCCAACGCTACGGGCCGGCGCCATTTACAACCGTAAGTACTTGTTAGGCACGTCCATGGCGCGCCCGATCATCGCCAAGCGCCAGGTCGAGCTCGCGAAGGCGATCGGCGCGGACGCGCTTGCGCACGGTTGCACCGGCAAGGGGAACGATCAGGTCCGCTTCGAGCTGACGTACATGACGTTCGCGCCGGAGCTCAAGGTCATTGCGCCCTGGCGCATGTGGGACATCCGCAGCCGCGAGGACGCATTGCGTTATGCGGCTGAGCGCAACATCCCGGTAGCGGCGAGTACCAAAAAGATCTACTCGCGTGACCGCAATATCTGGCACATCTCGCACGAAGGTGGAATCCTGGAGGATCCGAATCAGCCTCCGCCAAAGGACCTCTTCCTTCTCACCACCGATCCGGCTGACGCGCCTAACGTCCCCGAATCTGTCACGATCGGGTTCGAGTCCGGCACACCGGTGTCCGTCAACGGCGACAAGCTCGATGCGGTCGAGCTGCTGACCTTGCTGAACACGATCGGCGGTCGCAACGGAGTTGGCCGAGCTGACATCGTCGAAGATCGCCTTGTTGGCATGAAGTCGCGCGGCGTGTACGAAACGCCGGG
>JBFMFA010000007.1:0-18283 GCA_040753195.1 Gemmatimonadota bacterium
ATGTCCCGGAAATACTCCGCCACAGTAGCGCCAAAGAAGATCGACGCTTCGCGCGCAGCGACCGGCATGTTGGACGTGTTCACGATCAACACCGCGCGATCCATGATCGAGTGGCCGGTGCGCGGGTCGATCAGTCGGGGAAACTCGGTCAGCACGTCAGTCATCTCGTTGCCACGCTCGCCGCAGCCAATGAAGACAACGACGTCGGCCTCCGAATACTTGGCGAGCGAGTGCTCGATGACTGTCTTTCCGGTGCCGAAGCCGCCTGGTGCCGCGGCGCTCCCTCCTTCGGCGACTGGGTAAAGCAGATCGAAGATACGCTGCCCCGTTATGAATGGCCGATCGCCCGCCAGCCGCTGGTCGAAATGGCGCGGCAACCGCACGGGCCACTCGTGCGCAAGCGTTAGGCGCGTTCCGTCGGCCAGCGTACCGACGTCGTCTTTGACGGTGTAGTTCCCGCCGTTGAGCCGCTCGATGACGCCCGCGGTACGCGGGGGCACCAGGATGCGATGCACCATGCCGGGGCGTTCCTGCACGACGCCGAGCACATCTCCAGGATTCACATGATCGCCGGCTCTCAGCAACGGCTCGAACGTCCAGCGCTGCTGTGGATCGAGCGTCGCAGCCGTGGCGCCCGGTGCGAGAAAGTCGCCTGTCTGCTCCGCGAGGCGTGGCAATGGCCGGCCGATCCCATCGAGAATGGAGCCGATGAGGCCGGGGCCGAGCTCGGCAGTCAATGTGCGGCCCGTTAGGCGCACGGGTTCACCCAACGCGAGACCGCGAGTGTCTTCGTAGACTTGGAGCGTCGCCGTGTCGCCGTTCAGCCGGATCACTTCACCAACCATGTTGCGCGTGCCGACGTGCGCGAGTTCGTACAGGAATGCTCCGCGTGCCGGCCGCGCTTCGACCAGTGCGCCGGCGACGCGCACGATACGCGGCGTCTCCTGGCTCGTTACGCGATCGTCTGTCATCGGAGCCTCACGCGGTAGCCAATCGCGCGGCGCAATAGCTCGAGGACGTACGCTTCAGCAGGACTCGCGCGTTCTCCCCACGCGGGACTCGGGAAGGGGACGACGATTGGCGATGGCCTGTCCATTACCTCGCGTCGGTCGGCTTCGCTCATCGCGTCCAGCAACGACTGCTCGACGAGAAGCACCGCGACGTCCGGACGATCGAGCAACCCTTCGAGCGCGACAGCACCGGCGCGGGCATCGGCGACTTCGGTTACTGGAATGCCGGCGAGCGCAAATCCTGCGGCCGCGGCCGGATGCGCGACGACCCGGACGTCGCTCATGTGATCGTCACCAGGTCGTCTGGCGCGGCGGGACCGGCACCTAACGCGACACGCCAGATGATGAGGCGCAGATCGTGCACTTCCGCACGCAGCCGGGTGAAAAACGAAATGACAGGAGCTGCTCCGAGCGGACTGCGGCGTGCCGCGGTTGCCGTCCGACGCAGCTCCGCATCGAGCGCGGCATCCTCAATGGGCCGCGTCGGCAGATGGGCAAAGACGGGAGCCAGCGTCGAGTCCCGCAGCACAGTACCGAGGTGCACTGCGGCAGCGGGAACGCTCCCGGCGTTGGAGGCTGCGGTGAACGCCACTGCCTCGAGCGCGCGTCCCCCGGGGATAAAGAACTGCGCGGGGTCGAGACTCGTGCGTTGACCGGCGAGCTGCAGCGCTGTAAACGCGTTTTCGAGATCGATGATGCCCTCGACCCAGATGCGCAGGTCGCGGCGTGCGGTGGTGCCTAACGGCGCTCGGCGTACGGAGGCTACCGCGCGTGTGGCGAACTCACTGTTGAGGACCAGATCGATGCGCAGCAAATCCGGCTGAGCGCGGCGCGCCTCGGCGAGCAGCGCCGTACCGAAAGGGTGCCCCCACAAGACGAGCAACGCCACGACGTCACTGACCGACATCTGGCTCGCCAGTTCTTCGAGCGCACGTTCCGGGAGCGTGGGAGTCGGGACAAGTCCGGCGAGGCGTTCGTTCGGCGGCAGGTTGCCAGCCGCGCCGCGAACCAGAGCGCGTACGCTGCGGCGGTCCTCATCGAGAAACAGCGGTGCGAGCAATTGGGTGCGCGTCCCAGCCCATCGCGCGATGACGCGGAGATACCGCGCCGCGATCCGTCGCACAGCGACCTCGATCTGCTCGGGTGCAGTGCCGGTGCCGAAACCGGAGGCTGCGCCGAATGCGTCCTCCAGAGCGCCATTCAACTGCACGAGATCCCGCGTCTCGGCCAGGGCCGTCAGACGGGACCTGCCTAACAAGTGGCCGGAGAGGCCGCGCACGCGCGCTACCAGATCCTCCCAGCGGCGGGTCATCGCTCCCTCTCGAAGCGCGCCAGAATCTCGATGGACAGTGCCGGACGCAGCGAGCGAAGCCTGTTCTCGAGTGTGTTATCGATCGTGACTGAGCCGTCGTCGGCCTTTACCACCACGCCTTCGCCAACAGTTTCCGCCGCGACGAGCTTTGCACCGTTCAGCGAGCTGACTCGTTGCCGCAGACGCTCGGCGACATCGGCTCGACAACATATGGTGGCATCACCCGCTACATACTCCAGCGCTTCGCTGAGGAGCTTTGCCAGGGCAACTCCCCGCCCCGGTTTTCGCAACTCGCCGCGCAACTGCGTGGTGACGGCAAGGAAGACGCGCTCGAGGAAGGCGTCGCGCGCGCGCAGCATGGACGCCCGCGCCTCGCGCAGTGCCCGGGCGCGATGGGCATCGCCTTCGCTACGCAGCGTCGCCTCACGAGACTGGAGGGCTGCCTCGCAACGTTGTTTGACGTGCGCTTCTGCCGCAACGCGAATGCGGTCTGCTTCCGCGCAGGCAGCCTCCGCGATCTCGCGGATGTCGCGTTCGGCATCCTCGCCTAACGCGCTGAGGAGAGGCTCGATGGCCATGGGCCCCGCGTCAGGCGCGCAGTATCAGCATCATGGCGACGACGAACCCGAGGATCGTCATCGTCTCGGGGATCGCCACCAGAATCACGACCGTGGCGCTCAGCTCGGGCTTTTCCGCAAGGGACGCGGCGCCAGCCGCGCCGATGCGCGACTGCGCCCAGGCGGTGGCGATCGCGCAAACGGCGAGCACCGCCGCGGCAGCGACCGGAATCCACCAGTTAGTCATATCATGCTCCGAAACGTTAGGGTGATGTGCCAGCTGGCGACGATCGCCAATGCGCAAAGGGACGATACGGCGTCCCGCCGGGGCTGTAGAACTTCCCGAAGAACTCCACATAGTGCAGACGCAGCGCGTGCACCGTCGGTCCGAAGATGCCGATGGCGAAGTTCACGAGATGGAACAACAACGCGAAGAGAAATCCGATGATCGCGCTGCCGACGGCGCCGGCGAGCCGGTTGGCAACGATGGCGAGCATGACGCTGGCCATGCCGAGCGCCATGACACGAGCGTACGAGAGGATGTTGCCTAACGTGGCAAGGAACTCCACGGGCGCAATGGCCCCTTCCACGGCGACGAGGATCGGGAAGGCGACGAAGATTCCGATCACCGTCGGCGTCAACATCGCGCGCGGCAGGATTTCCAAGCCGGCCAGCAACGCAAGGATGATCAACGCGACCATGAGCGCCGCCACACCACTCCCGATCGCATGCTTCGGCTCGCGGCGCCACTTGGAGATGAATCCGAGTATCAGTCCCAGGCCGACGTGTACGACGCCGATGCCGACTGCCACGAGCAGTGACGCAACCGCGGCCTCGGCGCGGTCGTACAGAATGGGACGCAGACCTAACGCGTGATGCCCGAAGTCCCCGAACAGTTCGCCGAAGAGAGCACCGGCGATTATCGAGAAGGCAGCGCAGGGGCCGAGAATCTCGGCGATGCTGCGCGGCAGGGAGCCTGGCTTGGATCGCCGATAGAGGATAATGCCGAGGATCGCCAGCACGACGCCGTACCCGATGTCCGCGAGCATCAATCCAAACAGGAGCGGGAAAAACACGGCGACGAATGGCGTGGGATCGATCGAGCCATACCGCGGCAGCGGCATCATTCGGACGATCGTCTCGAAGGGCCGGAAGATGCGGGGATTCGAAAGCACGACCGGGACGTCTTCACCAGTCCATTCTTCGGTCGCGATCTCTTCGGCGACGACGAGCGTCCCCAGTTCGCGCTCGAGAGTCGACGTTAGGCGCTTCGTGGCGGTCTTTGGTGTCCACCCCTCGATGGCGAAGGCGCGCGGCGTAACACCACAGTGCTCCATCGCATCCAGGCGCGCCAAGGCGTCGTGTGCCGCAGCACGCGCCGCTTGCAGCGCGCCGGCGTACTCGCGAACCAACGCCTGACGAGTACGTTTGTGAGCGGCCAGCTCACGCGGGATTGCGTTGAGGCGTGCCAGCATCAGCGGAACCGCTTCAGTCAACGACTCGGCCTTGAATTGCGACGGCAGCGTTACTTCAGGGAGGCGGGCTTCGGCCAGCAGGCGCTCGACGCCGGCGGCTACGCGCTTCGGCATCACGACGAGGAGCACGAGCTCGCCATTCCGCAGCGGATGCAAGCGCGCCACGATCTGATCGGGCTGCGTGCCGAGTGCCGCGACAAGCGCTTCGACCGCCTGGCGTTCGGCTGCGGGAACAATCACGGCGTGGGTCACGACATGCGGTGATTGTGAAAGTTGTCGCAGTTCGGGGGCGAGGGCATCGAGCAGATCTCGATAGCGCTGAATGAGCGCGCTCTCCTCGGCCATTTCTGTCTCGGCAGCGACCACGCGCGCGATGGACTGCTTTGCGCGTCCAGCGATACGGGCCAATCGCGCCAGCTCAGCGATTGTCGCAAGAGCGCCAGGAGTGGCTGCCTAACGCCGAGCAAATCCAGGGCGCTCTGCGCGTCGTCGACGATGCGCAGGAGCTGGCGACGCCGGCGCGACTCGCGTGCCGTGACGGGAAGTGTCTCCAGCCCGATGCGCTCGGCCGGTTCTGCCACCTGCATAAGGCCGAAGTCCTGCAGCACGCGCAGCGTGTCGGCGAGGCGCTCGCGCGGCCCGAGGATGCGCACCTTTGACATGCGCATGATCACGGTGATCGCTCCGAGTGATCAGCGGGCAGCAGGCGCTCGATGACCAGCGCGACGTATTCACGCAACCGCGTCCCGTCGACTGCCTCGAACCGAGCAGCGGCTAACTGCGCGGACTTCCCCAGCTCCTCGACTTCTTGTGCGCTGCGGGAGCGATACTCCTTCTCGAGGGCTCCGCCTTGGGCCGCTATCGCTTCGACACACGACGCCTCGATCCGTTGTGCGTCCTCGCGGGCCAATCGAAGCGCCTCGTCTGCTGCCTCCCGTGCGGCGGCTAGGCGCTCAGCGAGGCGACTTTCCGCGGCTAGAAGCCGGGCGAGCGCGTCGTCCGCCGGATGTCGTTGCGCAATTGCAGTCGGGCGTTTGTGCATGGTTCGTAGTCCTCATAGAGGCTACGACCCTCCGGTCCTCGCTGAATACCGGGGAAAGGACAGGAACGTGTGGTGGAAAACCGGACATCGGAGATTGCAGCGGAATACGGGCGTGAGCCTAACGAGCGCGCATGACGGCACGGGGTCCGGTATTACCCCGATGTCGTGATTCACTGTAGTCTTCCGTCAGCGAAACCCCGACGGTATTTCCAGCAAAAACCATAATCTTCGTGGCGGGCCGTAACGGCATGTTGTGGCCAACCCGCGAGGCGGACCGGGCGGGTCGTTAGGCGAAACTGCCTTGCCCGTGCTGCTCTCAATACCAAGGAGGGGCAGCGCCGTGTTGATCCCGAGTTCGCTCCCATGGCGTGATGGGGAGTCGCTGATCGATCATCTGGAACAGCGCCAGGTATCGCGTCGCCAGTTTCTGACGTTCTGCGGCGAGATGACCGCGATATTGGGCTTGGCCAGTGCAGCGGCGCCGCAGGTCGCGCGCGCACTGCAGTCGATCAAACGCCCGAGTGTGATCTGGCTCCAGTTGCAGGAGTGCACTGGTTGCGTTGAAAGCGTCGTTCGAACTTCAGAGCCGACGATCGGAGATCTCGTGCTCGATGTGGTGTCGCTCGACTACCAGCACACGCTGATGGCTGCGGCCGGGCATGCATCCGAAAAGGCGTTGCATGACGCGATGGCCGCCAACAAAGGGAGGTATCTGTTGGTCGTCACCGGCTCGGTGCCGCTCGCGGAGAACGGTATTTACACCACGATCGGCGGCCGGACCGTCGAAGTCATTTTGCGCGAAGCGGCGGCGGATGCCGCAGCCGTAATCGCCGTGGGTGCATGCGCGCACTGGGGGAACATTCAGGCGGCGCGCCCCAATCCAACGGGAGCTGTCGGTGTGGGCGACATCGTTAAGAACAAGCCGGTTGTGAACATCGCCGGCTGTCCACCGATCGGCGACGTGGTGACAGCGACGGTCGTGCACTACCTAACGTTCAATCGCGTTCCGGAGCTGGACTCAGACGGCCGGCCGCTCTTCGCCTACGGAAAGCGCATTCACGATCAATGCCCGCGGCGTGCGCACTTCGACGCGGGTCAGTATGTCGAAGCCTTCGATGACGCGGCGGCGCGTGAGGGGTGGTGTCTCTATCACGTTGGATGCAAAGGGCCGGCGGTTTTCTCGCCATGTCCGATCTTCATGTGGAATACGCGGACGAGCTGGCCGATCGGCGCCGGACATCCATGCATCGGGTGCACCGAGCGTGGTTTCTGGGATACGATGACGCCGTTTTACACGCGGCTGCCTAACGTGGCAGGTGTCGGAGTTGAACGAACGGCGGACGTGGTGGGTGCGTCACTCGCCGTGGGTGCGGCCGCCGGCGTTCTCGCGCACGCCGTGGCAACGGGTGTGCACCAGGTGCGTGCCCGTCGCGCCGCGCGCGAGCTTCCGGTGATGGCCGGTGGCGGCCTCGCCCCGCCGTACGACGAGATCAAACCTCCAACAAGAGGCGGTGAAGGAGGCGGCCATGGCGCCAACTAAGGTCGTTGTTGATCCGATCACCCGCATCGAAGGGCATCTGCGCATCGAGGCGCAATCGGAGAACGGACGGATTTCAAACGCGTGGGCGACGTCGACGCAATTTCGCGGTCTCGAGCTCGTTATGCAGGGGCGCGACCCGCGCGACGCGTGGGCATTCGCGCAACGCATCTGCGGTGTGTGCACCGTTGTGCACGCCATCGCGTCGGTGCGCGCCGTGGAGGATGCGTTAGGTATCGACATTCCCCCCAACGCCAACACGATCCGCAACCTGATGATCGGTATGCAGTTCGTGCAGGACCACGTGATTCACTTCTATCACCTGCACGCGCTGGATTGGGTGGATGTTACGAAAGCGCTCGATGCGGACCCGGCGCGTGCAGCACAAATCGCTGCCTCCATATCGCCGTGGCCGAACAATTCGGCGACGTATTTCCGTGAAGTACAGAACCGCGTGCGCACGTTCGTGCAAAGCGGCCAGTTAGGCATCTTCTCAAACGGTTACTGGGGACACCCGGCGTACAAGCTCCCGCCTGAGGTGAACCTCATCGCCGTTGCCCACTACCTCGAGGCGCTGGATTGGCAACGCGACGTCATCCGCCTCCACACGGTGTTCGGCGGAAAGAACCCGCACCCGAACTTCCTCGTTGGCGGCATGGCGTCGGCGATCAACCTGGAGAGCACCGCGACGATCAACGCCGAGCGCATGACGGACATCAACGACATGATCGCCCGGGCGCTGCGCTTCGTGGAGCAGGTGTACTGGCCCGACCTCGTCGCCATCGCCGGCTTCTACAAGGAGTGGGCGTCGATCGGCGGTGGCGCGAAGAACTACCTCGCTGTGGGTGAGTTCCCGCGCACTGACATCAAAGACCTCGGCTCCTATTATTTCCCGCAGGGCATCGTGCTCAATCGCGACCTAACGAAGGTCGTGCCGTATGATCACACCAAGGTTGCGGAGTTCATCAACAGCTCCTGGTACGAATACGAACAAGGCGAAAACACGGGTCTGCACCCATGGGAAGGCGAGACCAAGCCGAAGTACGACGGCCCACCGACTCCGTGGACGTACTTGCAGGATCAGAAAAAATACTCCTGGATGAAAGCGCCGCGATATGACGGACAAGTCATGGAGGTTGGACCGCTGGCGCGCATGCTCGTGGCATACGCCGCAGGGCACGACGAGGGGCGTGCTCTCGTTGGTGAAGTGCTCGGCAAGCTCGGTGTCGGTCCGGCGGCGCTCTTCTCCACGTTAGGTAGAACCGCGGCGCGGGGCATGGAAACGCTGCTCATCGCGCGGCAGCTGCCCGTGTGGTACAACGACATGGTCACGCGCATCAAGGGCGGCGACGTGCGGACCTTCAACGGTACCAAGTGGGAACCCGGCTCCTGGCCAGCGGAAGCACGCGGTTACGGCTACATGGACGCCCCGCGCGGCGCGTTAGGCCACTGGGTGCGTATCCGCGACGGACGCATTGCGAACTACCAGGCAGTTGTTCCGAGTACCTGGAACTGCTCGCCGCGTGACACGCAAGGACAGCCCGGGCCATACGAGGCGGCACTCGTCGACAACCATCCGCTCGTCGACCCGGAACGACCGATTGAGATCCTGCGAACGATCCACTCGTTCGATCCGTGCATGGCGTGCGGCGTTCACGTCATCGACGCGACCGGCAAGACGATCGCGAAGGTAAAGGTCCAATGACTACGCCGGCACGAGCGAGCGCGCCGCCGCGCTCACTGATCCACGCCCTGGAACACGACGTCCCGCCACGCAGTGGCCAGTATAAGTGGGTCTACCTCTGGCACTGGCCGATCCGTGCGATGCACTGGGCGGCCGCGCTGTCGCTCGTGCTGCTCATCGTCACGGGATTCACCATCGGCAAGCCGTATTTCCTCCCGCAGGCGCACACGACCGGCGGTTATTTCATCGGCTGGATGCGGCTCATTCACTTCATCGCCGCGGGCGTGCTGGTCGCAACGGCCATCGTTAGGATGTATTGGCTGATCGCGGGGAACAAGTTCGAGCGCTTCGCCGCGCTGTTCCCGGTTCGCAAGAGCGATTGGATCAACATGTTCAAGCAGGTGAAGTTCTACCTGATGATCCATCCGGAACGTGCCCCGCATTATCTGGGACACAATCCGCTGCAGCAGCTGGCGTATACGACCGTTTACGTCGTCGGTTTGATCATGGTGATCACCGGCTTCGCGATGTACGGGCAGGCGAATCCTCAGGGAATCATCCGCTCGCTCACGTTGTGGGTGCCTGATCTCTTTGGCGGGATGCAGATCGTTCGTCTCGTGCACCACGTGCTCACGTGGTTCTTCTTGATCTTCATCCCCATTCACGTCTATCTCGCGATTCGCGCAGATCTTCTGGAGCGCACTGGAACGATGTCGTCGATCGTCACCGGCGGACGCTTCGTTCCGGCCGACAAGGAGTACGTCGATGAGTGACGTTCCGCGTGACCCAAAACGGCGCGCAACGGTGATCGGGTTAGGCAACCCGCTCATGGCCGATGACGGGCTCGGCGTCCTGGCGCTGCAGCAACTGCGCGAAGACTGGGACCTGCCGGATACCGTAGAGACGATCGATGGCGGAACGTGGGGGATGAAACTGCTTCCGGCGATCGAGGATGCCGACGAGCTGTTGCTCGTCGACGCAATCAACCTGGACATGCCTCCAGGGACCGACATCGAGCTCGAACGACACGAGATTCCGCGTGTCTTCGCCCTCAAGATCTCTCCGCACCAGATCGACGTCGCCGAAGTCCTCGCGTTATGCGAGCTGCGCGACACGCTTCCTGAGCGCATGGTCGCGATAGGTTTGCAGCCGGAGCGCATCGAGTTCGGGGCCGCGCTTTCGCCTCGTGTCGAAGAACGCATGGATTCGCTGGTTGCGAATGTCGTGTATCAGCTGGAACTCTGGGGACACCGCTGCGTGCCTCGCGTGCGCAACGCGCATGCATGAGATGAGCCTGGCGATGGCGATCTGTCAGATGGCCGAGGATCGCCTTGGGGTCGATGCGCTGAAACAGGTGACGCGCGTGGGGCTCACGGTCGGTGATCAATCCGGCGTCGAGCTCGGGAGTTTGGAGTTTTGTCTCGACACGCTCTTGGCCGCACCGCCATTCGCCGGGGCGAAGCCTGTGATCACTCGCAGCACGGACGACGCATTGCATCTGGACTATTTCGAGGTGGACGATGCCCGTTAGGCAAATACAAGTGCGCGAGGCTATCATGGCGCGCAACAACGAGATTGCCGCGTCGGTGAGGCGCCGCCTGGAAGATGCCGGCGTGGTGGCTTTCAATCTCGTGTCGTCCCCGGGCGCCGGAAAAACGACACTGCTGGAACGCACGTTGGACGCGTTAGGGGACGCGCTGAGCATCGCCGTCGTCGCCGGCGACGTGCAGACGCAAAACGACGCAGACCGGATCGCCAGGCATACCTCTCAGCTCGTCCAAGCGGTGGTTACGGCCGGCGCCTGCCACCTCGATGCCAAACAGATCGAAGAAGCGTTGACCGCCGTCGACCTCGACACGACAGATCTGCTCATCGTCGAAAACGTCGGCAACCTCGTCTGCCCCGCCGCATGGGATCTGGGTGAGACTTGCAAAATCGTGTTGTTCTCGGTGACAGAAGGTGAGGACAAGCCACTCAAGTATCCCCGCATGTTCCGCGAGGCGCGGTACGCGGTAATCACGAAGGCCGATCTCCTACCGTACGTTCCGTTCGATCTACCCAAGGCGATGGGGTTTGCGCGCGATGTGAATCCCAGCATCCAGTTCTTCGTGACGTCGTCAACGACCGGCGAAGGGATGGAGGAGTGGTTGCGATTCCTGCGCGAACGCGTGGCGCGGGAGGCCGAACGGCTCGAGGCCCTAACGACTTGAGCGCGCCGCCCGCGGTTGGCCAGCGCGCAGCCGGCGTTGTGCGCGTCACCGGCGTCGTTCAAGGCGTCGGCTTCCGACCGTTCGTCCATCGCTTGGCGTTGCGGCATTCGCTGGACGGCTGGGTCCGCAACGGATCCGACGGCGTCGAGATCTGCCTCGAAGGCCCTCAGGAGGGTATCGACGGCTTCGTGCACGCGTTGCGCGGCGAGGCCCCGCCGCTTTCCCGCATCGACACGCTGGACATCGCCTGGCACGAGCCTAACGAACCTGGCGCCTTCCGCATCCTCGCCAGTCGCGACCGTGCGGACGAACGCCAGGCCGTGGCACCCGACGTCGCGATGTGCGCCGAATGTGAACGCGAGCTGTACGACATAACGAATCGGCGGTATCGCTACCCGTTCATCACGTGCACCGACTGCGGCCCGCGTTACACGCTGATCGAGCGCATGCCGTATGACCGCGAACGCACGAGCATGCGAGCGTTCGACCAATGTTCGGCGTGCGCGCACGAGTACGCGACACCGGGCGACCGTCGCTATCACAGCGAGACGAACAGCTGCGCGCACTGCGGTCCGCGCCTGCAATTGATCGCTCGCGGCTCGAGAGATCGCTGGGACGACGCGGCACTGGCTGCGGCGGCGGAGCTCATTGGCGCCGGCCACATCGTCGCATTGCGCGGTCTCGGTGGTTTTCACCTGGCGGTCGATGCCACAAGCGACGCGGCCGTCACGCGCCTGCGGCACGTGAAACGTCGCGACGAGAAACCTTTCGCGGTGATGGTGCGCAACATCGCGGAGGCGCGCGCAATCGCCGAGTTCGACGGGAGCGAAGAAACGTTGCTTGCCTCGCGTGAGCGACCCATCGTCGTCGTGCCGCGCCGCGCAGCTGGCCCGGTGGCGGCATCCGTCGCGCCAGGCATGACGACAATCGGCGTCATGCTGGCGTATACTCCGCTGCACCACCTCCTCCTCGATCTCGTTAGGCGGCCGCTCGTCATGACGAGCGCCAATGTAAGCGACGAGCCGATCTGCGCCGGGGTCGCCGAAGCCCTCATCCGGCTGCGGCACATCGCGGACGCGTTTCTCATGCACGACCGCGAGATCGTGGCGCGCGTGGACGATTCGGTCATGCGGGTCGCGCGCGGCGGGCCGCTCATGCTGCGACGCGCCCGTGGGATCGCACCGTTACCGGTGAGCATACCGATCCGCGCTCCGCGACCTATCCTGGCTGTGGGTGCGCACCTCAAGAATACGATCGCGCTGGCGCAGGACGGTGCCGTGTATGTCAGCCCGCACATCGGTGATCTCGACACGTTGGAAACGCTGAAGCACTTCCGCGAAGTCACCGAACGCATCGCACGGCTGCATCGGATCGAACCGGAAGTCGTCGCGCACGACGAGCATCCCGGTTACATGTCGACAGTCGAAGCGCTGAAGCGCGCGGCGTTCACGCATATCGCTGTTCAGCACCATCACGCGCACATCGCAGCGGTTTGCGCCGAGCATGGAGTGACGGCTCCGGTGGTCGGTGTCGCGTTTGACGGCACCGGATACGGTGCGGACGGCACGGCATGGGGTGGCGAGATTCTCATTGCGGATCTCGTTAGGTACGAACGGGTCGCTCACGTCCGTGCGGCCCCCTTGCCAGGGGGTGACCTCGCGGTTCGCACGCCCTGGCGCTCGGCGCTGGGTTACATGTCCCTGGACACCGGCGCGCAGGAAGCGTTTGCTCTGGCATTCGCGGACGTGCCAGCGAAGGAGCTCGAGGTGGCGCGCCGGCAGATCGAGCGCAAGCTCAACGCGCCGATGGCGTCGTCGATGGGTCGGCTCTTCGATGCCGCGGCGGCCGTGTTAGGCGTGCGGCGCGCGAACCGATTCGAGGGGCAGGCCGCCATGCAGCTCGAGGCGCTGGCGGGTCATGTATCTGCCGATGCGCTGCCATTTCCAGTGAGTACAGGCGGGGATGGTCGCCGCGTGCTGGACCCGCTGCCGCTCCTCGCAGCGTTAGGCGAGCGGCGACGCTGTGGCGAGGGGGTGGCGGTGCTCGCCGCTGCATTCCACGAGAGTATTGCCGCGACGACAGCGCAGGTCGTCCGTGAGGTGGCAGAGGAACACGGTCTCACCATCGTTGCGTTAGGCGGAGGCACGTTTCAGAATGCGCGCCTGCTCGTCTCGCTGTCCAACCGTCTGCAGCAAACTGGGCTGCGCGTCTTGATTCCGCGCGCTCTACCGCCCAACGACGGCGCCATCAGCTATGGTCAGGCCGCCGTTGCGGCCGCTCGTCTCGCTCAGGAGCCTTCTTAACGCGGCTCGGCCGCGGGAGGACGCGATGTGCCTCGGTATTCCAGGACGTGTGACCGAAGTCCACGATGAACACGGAATCCTCATGGGGACCGTGGACTTTGGTGGCGTTCGTCGCAACGTGTGCCTCGCCTACGTCGCTGAGGACATCAAGCCTGGCGACTATGCGATCATCCACGTCGGATTCGCGATCTCCAAAGTCTCCGAAGAAGAAGCCAAGCGAACCTATGCGGTGCTCGAGGAGATGAGCCAGCTCGACGAGTTGGAGTGGCTCGCCGAAGTGGCCAAGGCGAACGCGGAAGAGCTCACCGCGGCACGGCCGGAGGTGGCGCGATGAAATACCTGAGCGAATATCGTGATGCCAAGATCGCCAAGTCCTTGGCTCGTCGCATCCGCGGAGCAGCCAAGCAGCGCTGGGTTCTCATGGAGGTGTGCGGCGGCCAGACGCACACGATCGTTAGGCAGGGGATCGACGAACTGGTCGGCGATGCCGTGGAGATGATCCACGGTCCTGGCTGCCCCGTTTGTGTTACGCCGCTCGAGCAAATAGACCGCGCTGTCGCTCTGGCTTCACGCCCCGACGTGATCTTTACGTCGTTCGGTGACATGCTGCGAGTTCCCGGGAGCGAGTGCGACCTGCAAGCGGTGCGCGCGCGTGGTGGCACCGTACGCGTCGTGTATTCGCCGCTCGATGCCGTTGAGTTGGCGCAGAAGAACCCAGACAAGCAGGTGGTCTTCTTCGCCGTTGGATTCGAGACCACAGCGCCGGCCAACGCAATGGCGCTCTGGCGTGCGAAACAGATGAACCTGCTCAACTTCTCGATGCTTGTCTCGCACGTCACCGTCCCGCCGGCGATGGAAGCGATTCTTTCAGCCTCCGACAACCGCGTGCAAGGATTTCTCGCCGCCGGCCATGTGTGCACCGTGATGGGCTGGGAGGAGTACGAGCCAATCGCCGAGCGCTACAAGGTGCCTATCGTGGTGACCGGGTTCGAGCCGCTCGATATCCTCGAAGGGATGCTGATGGCCGTCGAACTGCTGGAGAAAGGTGAGGCGCGAGTGGAGAACCAGTATGTGCGCTCCGTGCGACGCGAAGGGAACGTCGCGGCGCGCAATCTGGTGAGGAAGGTGTTCCGGCTGACCGACAGGCAGTGGCGTGGCATCGGGGAAATTCCCTCGAGTGGCTTGGCCATTCGCGAAGAATACTCCGACTTCGACGCCGAGCTGCGCTTCGCGCTGCAGGACATCCGTGCCACGGAACCCGCGGAGTGCCGCGCGGGCGACGTCCTGCGCGGGCAGCTCAAGCCTAACGAGTGCCCGATGTTCGGGACCGTCTGCACGCCGATGCACCCGCTCGGTGCGCCCATGGTTTCGTCCGAGGGAGCATGCGCCGCGTATTACACCGCGGGGCGCTTCCGCAAGCAGACAGCAGCCGAGGTTAGCCAATGAGCGAGTCGACGATCGCCGGTGGGGTCGTCTGTCCGACGCCCATCACCGAGCACAAACAGGTGCTGCTCGGGCACGGTTCAGGAGGGAAGCTGAGCGCTGCCCTGGTGCGGGAATACATACTGCCGCGTTTCGCCAACGCCGCGCTGCAGGAGTTGGGTGACGCGGCCGTGGTGCCGTTAGGTGCGGAGCAGCTGGCGTTCACCACCGACGCTTTTGTCGTGAACCCGCTGGAGTTCCCGGGCGGAGACATCGGTGTGCTCGCGGTGCACGGCACGCTCAACGATCTCGCCATGATGGGCGCGGAGCCGCGCTACATCGCTGCGAGTCTCATTCTCGAAGAGGGGCTGTCTCTGGCGACGCTGGATCGCATCGTGACGTCGATGGCGCGAGCGGCGGCGAACGCCGGCGTGCCGATCGTCGCCGGTGACACAAAGGTCGTCGAGCGCGGTAAGGCGGACGGCGTGTTTATTACGACGACCGGAATCGGTGTGTTCGATTCCGCGTTTCGCACGTCACCGGCGCGCGCCCGCCCCGGCGATGCGGTGATTCTCACCGGACCGATGGGTGTGCACGGAATGACGATCATGTCTGCCCGCGAGAGCATTGGCTTTGAGGCAGAGCTGGTAAGCGACACGGCATCGCTATATCCACTTGTTAGGCAGCTACGACGCGCGCTGGACGACGAGATTCGCGTCATGCGCGATCCCACGCGCGGCGGAGTGGCGAGCGCGCTCAATGAAATCGCGCAAGCGTCCAATGTTGGAATCGAGCTCATCGAAGATGGACTGCCAATCGATCCGACTGTCGCCGCCGCGTGTGAGATGCTCGGCCTCGATCCGCTGTACGTCGCCAACGAGGGAATTTTCGTGGCCTTCGTGCCGGAAGCGCTCGCAGGCGCGGCGATTGCTGCGCTACAGGATCATCCGCTTGGTCGCCGCGCCTGTCGTATCGGTCGCGTCATCAACGAGCACAATGGCAGCGTGTGGATGCGAACGAACATCGGTGGCTCGCGCATCGTCGATCTGCTCCCCGGAGATCAGCTGCCGCGCATCTGCTGAGGAGAGCGCGGGCCACGTCGTGCTGCACATGTCACACGCCGACTTTCGCGATCGGAGTAAGCTTCTCGACGATCTGCGGGAAGATCGTCGCGAGCTTCTCCGGTACCACCTTGGGGTCGAGGCCAGTTGAAGCGGCTAGTGCCGCGATCTTCTCGCTGCCGAACCCCTGCAGGATCTGCTCAGGCGTAAATGTCTGCTTCGACTCGGGGCCTTTTGCGAATTGACCGAGTCCCTTGTCCTGGAACTGCTTGAGAAGTCCGGTGAGCCCATCGGGCATGTTCTGAACGAGCTTGATGGCTTCTTGCAGCAGCTTGGGGTTCTCCCCAGTGAACTTCTCGGCGATAGTCGCCGCTCCAGCCTTGAGAGTGTCCAGCGGTTTCATGCTGCCTCCTGACTCAGATGTTGTTGGCGGTTTGTAGGCAGGAACCGAGTCCGCTGCACATTCGACTCGCATCGCGAGGATGAACAAGCCGCCAAACGGGGAGATTACACGGGAGCCATTGCAGTCTCTGTAGGCGAGCTGCCTCGATCGAAGCAGAACTTGCCTGACGGGGAAATCACCATCGCGCCTAACGAATCCGGCCCGCGTGCGCGGGCCGAGAAAAGTACAGCGGGCTCTTGCGTATTCTGCCCCACGGATGTCAATTCAACGCGCGTTCTGCGTGATGTCTTCTCAGCTGCGACGCCAGTCGCACGCCGGACACACCGCTGGCACCTCTCCCCCCTCCCGAGGCATTGCCGTGAGAACAGCTCCCCAGTTGTTGGTAGCGCTTATCCTACCCGCTTTTGTTTCAGTTGGTGCGGTTCGCGCTTATGCGCAGCAACCAACGCCGAACACCCGCTCGTTCGTACAGGTCATCCGATTGCGACCTGAGATGGTCACCGAGTGGATGGCGTTGCAGAGAAACGAAGTCGTTCCGGCGCTGAAGAAGGCCGGCGTCACCTCGCGCACGACGTTGGTCACCGTTGTTGGTAACACTTTCGAGTACACGACTCTCACACCATTCCCCACCTGGGCCGCGATGGATGGTGACGCTCCGCTGGTTCGGGCCCTCGGTGCGGAAGGAGCCGCGCAGCTCAGCGCCAAACTGCGCAAGTGCATCCTGACGCAGAGCTCGTACATGACCAATCGCATCGACAGCCTAACGATTCCTTCTCCGACCGCGCTTGTGTGGAGGATCCAGGTGCGTCGTGTGGTTCCCGGCAAGATGGGTGAATACGTCAGCTACTATCGAAATGAAGTGCTGCCGGGACTGCGCAAGGCCAAAGCCAGCGGAAAGCTCGCTGGCTCCACGATCGCGATCCGAGGTGTCGGAGCGGCGACAGGTGAGTTCTCGACTGTCACGTTCTACGACAAGTTCGCGGACCTCGACGGCGGTGACCCGTTGGCGTTGGCGTTAGGTGCAGAGGCAGCACAGGCGATCAACGCCAAGGGCACACAATTGGCAACGAACGTGCAGGTCACCGTTCGGCGCCGTCTCGCCGATCTGAGCTTCTAGTCTATGGTGCCGACGGCCTGGATCGCCCAACCCGGTGATCCAGGCCGCCTAACGCAGTCGCGGTTGCCGCCCAACCGGTTCCTGCCGTGCGCGCCTCAGGATCGGCCCGCGCCACCCGATGCAGTGGCGCAAACGCGGACAATCTTGTCTCTTTGACCCTTGAAGGGAGCTACAATCCCCCGCTAGCTCGCGAGTCTCAGAGGATGCGCACAACCGCCGGTCCAGATCGTCGCCAAAGCGGTGACCGAAGCCGCGCGCGTATGCGGTCGTTCCGGCGGTCCTTTACACTCGTCGTCGCCATGCTGGTTTCCAGCGGGTTGGCCCCCGAGACCTCCGCTGCTCAGGAGTGGCACGAGCTGTACGCCGGCGGCAAACAAGCACTTCGCAACGGTCAGGCGGAGCGCGCCGTGCAGCTGCTGCGAAGCGCGATTCAGAAGCGACCACAACCCGGCGTCACCGTGCCGACGTATGGCACCAATTTCGAGCCGCAGTATTTCCCATATCTGCGCCTCGCGGAGGCCTACCTCCGCCTCGAAGCGTACGAGGAGGTGCTCAAGGTCATGGAGACCTCGGCGCGCTTTGGCGTGGAGCCAGCCGCGGAGCGCGCCGCCCTCGAAACCCGGGCGCGAAGTGCGTTGGACGCGAAGCGCGTCGCGGCTCAACCTGTCCAGGCACCACCTCCCACGTCCGCCGCGGCGCCGCCAATCCCGCAGCCTAAATCCACCGTCCCAAATACGACCGCGGCAACACCTAAGCGTGAGCCTGAAGTGACGCCCGCAGAGACAACGCGGTCGATGGCGCCGGAACTCACACCCCGCGGCAACGTGGCAAGTCGGCCGCGACAACCAGTGCTGGACCTAACGACCCAACCGGCAGGGGCGCTCGTATTCGTCGATGATGAGCCGGTTGGCCGGAGCGACCCGCAAACGGGCCGCCTGCGACTAGCGACGCTGCGTGAGGGTCGCCATCGGCTCCGCATATCAGCCGACGGACACGACGATCTCGTTAGGGAGATTGTCCTGGCCAGCGATCCCTTGGCGTTTCACGGTGTCTTGTCGGTCAGCCGGACGGCCACGGATACGAAAGAGCGTCCAAGCGCACCCGCCACACCAGTCTCGCCACGGACCCTCTGGTGGTTCGTGCTCATCCC
>JBFMFA010000008.1:0-18156 GCA_040753195.1 Gemmatimonadota bacterium
AGACGCCATCGTCTTCGTGCGCGAAGAGGTCGATGAGCAGCGTGCTGCCTAACGTGATCGGCTCGGACCGCGCGGCAGTCGGCTCGTAGTGCGGATCCGCCGCGTTGGCGTTCACCGACACGCTGGGGCCATGATCGGTGATCAGACTCGCGCGATCGAAGGCTTCGTGTATGAAGCGGAAGATCTCGTACTCCGTCGCCGGATGGCCGCTCCGTGCGCGCTCGCCGGCAAGTTGCGCCGATTGACGAGCGATCTGCGCGATCGCCTCGGCCGCGCGCCTGTGCGCTGCAATCTGGTGCGGGTCGAGGGTCGCGTAGAAGCTGGAGACAAGCTCTCCGGATGAGACGACCTCCTTTGCGACGCCGCGAATGAACTCGACGACTCCGGCGGGCACGCGGTCGAGCACCGGAACGGCATCGCCGGCCGAATACTCCATGGCGACCCGCTTCCCGCGCACAAGCACGGAGACCTGCTCCTCCAGTTCGCGCCAGCCGCTGTATTCGATCCGGCGCCACTCGTTAGGCCAACGCGCCCACGGGCCGGGTTCGATGCGATGAATGACCGCGGTGGGCGTGCCCTCGCGCGGGACGAAACCGAAGTTGCGCCGCGTCTGCAGACCGTCCAGGCCGAGTATCCCTTGGGCGATGGGGTTGCAGCCGCGGAAGTCGTACAGCAACCACGCGTCGAAACCAAGATCTGCTAGCGCGCGCTGCAGGCGCGGGAGCATTGCCGGTGTCAGCATGTGGAGTAAGCTAGCCGCGAGGAAGCGGGCGCCATTCGGCGCGCCAACGGCAGGCTCCTTCGCCGCGCGACTCACAGCGCACGTGCTCCACGACGCCGCCACTATTGACGAACAGGCGCAGCAGTTCACGCAGTCCGGCCTCGTAATATGCGCATCCGGAGCCGCGTGGCGCCGAGTCGACTGTCACTGACTCTGGCACTTCGAGGTAGATCGACGAACCCGAACGCGAGACCGCGCCGTTGAAATAGCGGTCGGCGAGCCGGCGCACGTGCCGCGTCGTCAGCGACTTCTTGAAGAGGTTCGGAAGGAGCCAGATGATGCGCCGCGTGAGCGCGTTGACGGTGCGGTACGCTTCGCCCGCGAGAATGCGTCCCGCCTGGCGGAAAACCGCTTCAGCATCCGGTCGGCGTCCGATCAACTTTGCCAGTGCGACGACTTCGTCGTGCGCGGTACGCTGGTTCTTTCGAACGGCGTCGCTGTAGCGCTTGATCTGCATGTACACGGTCTCCGAGAGACCCAAGCGCTTGTTGCGCAGTTCGCCGACCAGCTCTATTTCCGCCTCGAAATCTTCGATCGGCGAGTCGACACTGCGAACCGCCTCGAGAAATGACAGCGGGAGTAACGCGTCGACGGAGGCGGACGAAGCCATGTTGCTCATCAAACGAAGAGCGAAGGTAAGTGACGCATGTCACACCTTCAAGCGCCCAGATCACGCCGCAATTGTGCGATGACAACGCGTCTGATTGTTGGCATGACCGCGGCCGTGTTGATCGCCGCTGTCGCGTATCGACGCGAGCTTTTGGATCGGCGTGGTGCACTCGCGGCCACGGTGGCAGGCACCATGAGTGTTGCCGCCGGATACAGGTGGGGCGTGCTCCTTGTGGCGTACTTCGTCGTCGCAGCACTGATTTCCAGATGGCGGCAGCGGGAAAAGTCACGCCGCACGTCACTGGTGATCGAGAAACGCGGCGCGCGTGACGCGTGGCAGGTCTTCGCGAATGGCGGTGTGTTCGTGGGCTGCGCGATCGCATCCAGTATGTATGGAAGTGACGTAGCTACGGCGGCAGCGCTTGGGGCCATTGCCACTGCGATGGCCGACACCGCAGCGACGGAAATCGGCAGCGCGATCGGCGGTGAGCCGCGCTCGATCATATCAGGTCAAAAAGTCCCACTCGGTGTTTCCGGCGGCGTGACCGTGGTTGGTTCGCTTTCGATGCTAATTGGTAGTGTCGTGATCGGGACGATTGCGCTTGAGCTTGGGTTTGGCTGGAGCACAGTGGTCGCGGGATCGGCTGGCGGCATCGCGGGGGGATTGGCAGACTCCTTGCTCGGTGCATTGGTGCAGGAACGACGCGTGTGTCCCGCGTGTGGCGCGGCCACCGAACGGCGTGTGCATCCGTGCACGAGCGAGAGCGTGCCGACGTTGTTGGCGGGAGGAGTGTCGCGGTTCGGTAATGACGGCGTGAACCTAACGAGCACCGCGATCGGTGCTCTCGTAGCAGGTGTCTTGAGTCGCGGAGGTATCTGATGCGGCGCGGCGTTAAGTGGTCATTCCTGGCAGCTCCGGTTCTTATTTTGGCGTTAGGCGCGTGCGAGGCGGATGGCGGAATCGCCGGGCCTCTGCGCGGAGATCCACCGGTGTTCGGCGGCCGTGGAGCTGTCGTGGACACGATCGTGGTCGGCTCCTGGAGCCGTACTGTAAGCTCGATCGACAACACCGGCTTCCCGCGCTCTGTCGAAACGATCTGGACATTCAACACCGACGGGAGTGCCACGCGCTCCAACGTGACTCGCAACGAGGTCGTCGGCATTGTCGATCGGCAGGAGGCGTTCGCGCGCTGGACGATCCAGGCAGATCAGATCGTCATCGACTTTACGGCTCCGTTCAGCCAGCGGGTACAATTGCCATTCCAGCGGAACGGCGACAACCTGACACTCGGCGGCTTGACGTTCTTGCGACTGCTTTGATGGTCGACACCGACGTCCTCGTAGTCGGCGGTGGGCCCGCTGGCTCGGCGACGGCCACATTTCTCGCTCGTGCGGGCGTCGGTGTCACTCTGCTGGATCGCGCGCACTTCCCGCGCGCCAAGCCGTGCGCTGAATATCTGAGTCCCCAGGCCGGACGCGTGCTGCAGGCGTTAGGCGCACTGGAAGACACCGCCTGCGACGGAGTCCCGCTGAGGGGGATGGAAGTGCGGGCACCGAGCGGGGCGCGGATCGTGGGCGACTATGCGGCCGTGCGAGGGCATCAACCGTTTCAACCCTACGGCCTGGCAATCTCGCGCCTTACGTTCGACGCGACGCTGCTGGGTCACGCGCGGCGCGCGGGCGTTTCGGTCGTCGAAGGCGAACGTGTCATCGACATCCTGCGCGATCGCAACGGACGGATCGCCGGCGTTCGCTCGTTAGGTGTGGACGGCGCTGAACGCACGCGTACGACGCAAATCGTAATCGGGGCTGATGGCCTGCGGTCCGTCATCGCCCGACGCGCAGGACTCGCACAGCAGCGTGTGTGGCCAGCGAGACTGGCGTTCGTGGCGCATTATCGTGGCGTGCGTGGAGTCGCCGCGCGCGGCGAAATGCTGGTCGAGCGGGACGGATACATTGGCATCGCCGCTGTGAGCGGCGGCGACGCAAACGTCTCACTGGTCGTGAACCGCGCTCTGGTTGCACGCGCTCGCAAAGCACCCAGCGCGATCATGGACGACTGGATCGCACGCCACGCGCACATCGCCGAGCGCTTCGCGCACGCGCAACGCATCGATGACGTGCAAACAACGGGACCGTTCGCTGCGCGTGCGCGACGTGCCTGGTCGCCCGGCGTCGCACTGGTCGGCGATGCGGCAGACTTCTTCGACCCGTTTACCGGTGAGGGGATGTACAGTGCACTCTTGGGCGGCGAAGCGCTGGCACACTTCGCTGCTGCGGCGCTGCGCACCGACCGTGACGCTGCGTTTCGCGATTACGACCGGTGGCGGCGAGCAGAGTTCGCGGCGAAGTGGCGCGTCGAGTGGCTCATAGCGCTGGCGGTCGCTCGACCGTGGCTGCTCGAACGAGCGGCGGTGGCGTTCTCGAGACAACCGGAGTTGGGCCACAAGCTCATCGGCGTTACGGGGGATTTTGTGCCGGCACGAGAAGTCCTGACAGCTGAATACCTCCGGCGACTGATCGTCGCCAGTATGAGCCTCAGCGGTGAGCGTCAACGGGCCGGCTCTGAGCTTTAGCTTGGAGCTTGAGCTGCAAGCGTGCAGCTTATGCCCGGCACGGCCCTTCACCCATAGCGCACTCTCCGAGCTCACCCTTGAGTCTTGATCGCGACGCCTTTCGCAGTGTTCTCGGCCGGTTCGCCTCGGGGATTACGGTCGTCACAACGTGCGCGCCAGATGGTCGTGACCACGGCATGACCGTGTCGGCGTTCTGTTCGGTGAGCCTAACGCCCCCACTCGTGCTCATCTGCGTGGCCAAAAACGCCGACATGCATCAGGTATTGCAGAGCGTGACGCATTTCACGGTGAATATTCTCGCGGCGCATCAGGAGGCGCTGTCGCGTCGCTTCGCCGATCTGGATGCCGAAGAGCGTTTCGAAGGCGTCGGCTTCCGGCGCGGGAAGTTCGGTGCACCGGTTTTGCACGACATTCTTGCGTATGTCGAATGTCAGATCACCGCTCGCTATGACGCGGGGGACCATGGTGTCGTCGTCGGCGAGGTGCACCACGCCGCCGCGCGCGAAGACTCACCCCTGCTCTACTATCGCGGCGGCTACGCGCGGCTGGAGCGCTGATGACATCGCGCTTCGCGGAACGCCGCGCCGAGGGAATGGAAGTCACCGATGATGTCAACGCGAGGGAGGCAGAGGTCGTCGCGACGTTGCGTGACATCCGGCGCGCCAACGTGCTGCTTGGCGGGACCCGCATCGTGGTGTCCGAAGCCGTGCGCCTAACGAGAAGGACCGCGCGGGACATTACACTCCTGGACGTTGGCTCGGGAACGGGGGACGTTGCGCGCGCCGTGTCGCGAGCGCTCGCCAACCGAGGCGTGAAGGCCCACACTATAGGTGTCGAGCAGCCCTTCATCCTCCAGGCGATCACGCGCCCCGAAACCGACGACGTGATCGGCGGGGACGCACTCGCGCTTCCCATCCGGGACCGCAGCGTCGACGTAGCGATCTGTTCGCAGGTGCTGCACCATTTTTGCGACCGCCGAGCGCGGATGTTGATTGGTGAACTCGACCGTGTCGCTCGGATCGGCGTGGTTATCGGCGACCTGGAACGCGACGCTGTTGCGGCGCTCTTATTTCGCGCGGTGGCGCCGGCATTGCGATTCCACCCAATAACGGTGCGTGACGGTCTGCTGTCGATAGAACGCGGGTTCTCGGGTCCGGAGTTGCGTGCGTTGATCCGCTCGACAGTTCCGCGAGACGTAGTGGTGCGGCGACGGTTCCCATTCCGGTTAACAGCCAGCTGGACAGTCAACTCAGGTCGAACGTGACGTCTCACATATCTTTGCGCGCGCCGTACACTCTCGGTCCGCTGCCCGTTGGCCGGGCGATGGAAACCGTGGACCAGCAGCTGGTGCACTGCAACGTGCGCCAGATTTTCGAGTTGGCGCGTGATGTCGAACAGTGGCCCGGGCTGCTGGCGCATTATCGCTTCGTTAGGTTCCGCGAGCGCGCGCGCGATGGGGGCGGGCTGGTCGAGATGTCGGCGAACCGACCCTTTGGCCTCGTCAACTGGCCCACCTGGTGGTTGTCGGAGATGAGCGTGGACGAACGCACGCCCGCGGTTCGTTTCCGACATGTCGGCGGCGTAACGAGTGGCATGGATGTCGAGTGGCAATTCACGCGGCGCAACGACTATACGCACGTACGGATCGTGCACGCGTGGGACGGACCACGCTGGCCGGTGATCGGGGTCTTTGCGGCACGAAACTTCATCGGTCCAGTTTTCATTCATGCCATCGCGAGCCGCACGCTCGCCGGGTTGGCGGCCGTGGCGGAGCGGGAGTCGTCGCGGCGGCCTGGCGGCAATCGTACAGGGGCCGCCTAACGATGCGGCGCCGCGTGCTCATCACCGGCATCGGCGCGGTAACGCCGATCGGCCTGGAACGCGAAGGACTCTGGCGCGGGTTGCGCGCGAAGCGTTCGGCGGTATCGACCGTCACCCGTTTCGACCCATCGCTCTTCCGCTCACACAACGCCGCCGAGGTGCGCGACTTCGTGGCGACCGACTTCCTGGATCAGCGGCGAGCGCGGCGACTGGATCGCTTCGGGCACTTCTCCGTCGTCGCCGCGAAGATGGCCGTCGCAGATGCCCAGATCGATCTGGCGAGCGAGGATCGGGACCTGATCGGCACCATGATGGGATCCGCGTTAGGCGGCGTGGCGTACGCCGAGGACCAGATGGGGCACTTTGTGCGCGAAGGGCTGCGCGCCGTTGACGCGACCTTGGCGCTCGCCGTCTTCGGCGGCGCCTCCAGCTGCAATATCGCCATCGAACTGGGCGTGAGTGGGCCCAATTCAACCAACGCCATGAGCTGTGCCTCCGGGACGATCGCCATCGGCGAGGCGTACCGCCAAATCCGCGATGGATATGCCGACGTGATGGTCGCCGGGGGCGCCGAAGCACCACTATCGCAGCTGTGTTTTGGCGCCTTCGCGCTGATCCGCGCCATGTCGACGCGCAACGACGATCCGACCACCGCGTCGCGGCCGTTCGACCGGGATCGCGACGGATTCGTGATGGGTGAAGGCGCGGCGATCCTGATCCTGGAAGAACGCGAGCGCGCGCTGGCACGCGGCGCTCCAGTGTACGCCGAGGTCATGGGTTACGGGATGACAAACGACGCGCATCATATGACGGCGCCGCTGCCATCGGGGCGCCAGGCCGCGCGAGCGATGAAGCTCGCGTTGAACGATGCGGCGCTCTCACCTAACGAAGTGAGCTACGTCAACGCGCACGGCTCGTCGACGCCGCTCAACGATCCAACGGAGACGCTGGCCATCAAGGAGACGTTAGGTGAGCGCGCGTATCGCATCCCCGTCAGCGGGACGAAAGGCTACTACGGCCACGCGTTGGGAGCGTCCGGCGCCATCGAAGCGGCAATCTGCGCGCTCGCACTCGAGCGAGAGTGGCTGCCGCCGACTATCAACCACCTGTCACCCGACGATGCGTGCGATCTGGATTACGTGCCGATGGATGGCCGCGACGCGCGCGTCGACGTCGTGCTCTCGAACTCGTTCGGGTTTGGTGGGATCAACGCCGCCCTCGTGATGGGGCGCGCGCACTAATCGAGCTGACCTTTGGGTAGCCGCGGCCGCCCGCTTTCGACGGGCAGCTCGCCAGTGCGCAACCGTTCGATTTCAACCGCCATTGCGTCGATCGCGTCTTCGATGCGCGATAGTCGCGCGTCAAGCTCCGGTGATGGCGGTGTGATCGCCGGAGGAACTGTGCGGTCGACGACGCGTGGCACAACCCGCGCGACTGTGAAGATGACCACAGGCACGATGACGACCAACAGCAGCACGATCATGAACATGAAGAACGCCATCACGTCCCATGTACCCGCGCGATGCGCGAGTGATCCGCGTTAGGCAACGCTTCGGCCTTAGACCTTAGACCTTAGACCTTAGACCTTAGACCTTAGACCTGCAGTTCACTGTTCAAACTTGAACAGCGCGTCGAGTTTCGTCGCCGATAGAAGCATACGCACGTGCGCGGGGACGTGCGCCAGGACCGTTGTTACACCGCGCTCTTTCGCGCGCTTGTGCAGCATGACCAGTAGACCCAACCCACTGGCGTCGAGCTCGTCCGTGCAGCTGAGATCGATCGTCAAGGCCCCCGCACCCAACTGACCGGCACGTTCCAGACATTCCAGCGCCGAGTCGCGAAAGCTTCCGCGAGTATCCGCTGCGAGCCGCGTTGGCGCGGGGACTGTCAGTGCGTCGATGGCGATGATGCTTCGCATAGTTTTGATCCCCGGGATGGGCCCGCATGCGCCGCATGGGGTCGGACCCCATGAGCGGTGAGAAGCTCGTTGCCGCGAACAGTGTCTGACCCCATTGGGGTCTGACCCCGTCGCGTGCCATGGCCTAAGGCGAGGCGCGTGCCAGCTCTGCCCGCGCGAGGCAACTCGTTGTAATGGCGCGGCTTCCGGGATGTGCGCGCCACATCACATCGCCGCGATGCACGGCGATTCGCCAGTCCGTCGCGGGAATTGCAATCGCTATTTCACCTTCCGCCGCGAAGCGATACAATCCGGCCCATGGCCGACATCGACGTCCTCCTGCAAGAGAACCGCAAGTTCCCGCCGGCTGCCGAGTTCCGCCGATCGGCGGTGGTCTCGGATCCGAAAGTCTACGAAAAGGCGAAACGTGATCCCGTCGCTTATTGGGAAGAGCAGGCTCGCCAGCTCGATTGGTTCTCCCAATGGACGCGCGCGCTCGACTGGAAGCCGCCGCACGCCAAGTGGTTTCTGGGTGGCCGTCTGAATGTCGCGCACAATTGTCTCGATCGGCACATCACGACGGCGCGTCGCAACAAGGCCGCCCTCATTTGGGAAGGCGAACCGGGCGACCGTCGTACCCTGACGTACTGGGATCTCTACGTCGAAGTGCGCAAGTTCGCCAATGTACTCAAGAAGTTAGGCGTTAGGCGGGGCGACCGCGTCGGCATCTATTTGCCGATGATACCGGAAGCAGCCATCGCCATGCTCGCGTGCGCGCGCATCGGCGCCATCCACTCGGTCGTGTTCGGCGGCTTTTCACCCGAGTCCCTGCGCGACCGCATGAACGACGCGGAAGCCAAGGTCGTCATCACCGCCGACGGCGGATATCGGCGTGGCCAGGTCGTCCCGCTCAAACGCAACACCGACAAGGCCCTGGAAGAAGCGCCGACCGTGAAGCACGTCGTCGTCGTGCGCCGGCTCGGCGCCGCGGTGGACGAATCCTTCGCCGACATGCGCGAAGGACGCGACCACTGGTGGCACCGGCTCATGCACGAAGTCGAAACGCAGTGTCCCGCTGAACCGATGGACGCCGAGGATGTGTTGTTCATCCTTTACACATCGGGGACGACGGGAAAACCGAAAGGGATCGTGCACACGACGGGCGGCTACCTAACGGGCGTAACCACAACGACGCGCACCGTCTTTGACCTGCGAGACGACGACGTATTCTGGTGCACCGCCGACATCGGGTGGGTGACCGGACACTCGTACGTGGTGTACGGTCCGCTGGCTAACGGCGCCACGTGCGTGATGTACGAAGGGGCGCCGGACTGGCCGGAGCGCGATCGCTTTTGGGACATCTGCGAACGGCATGGCGTGACCGTCTTCTACACCGCGCCGACGGCTATTCGCGCCTTCATGAAATGGGGATTAGAGCATCCCGCGAAGCACGACCTCTCCCGCATCCGTTTGTTAGGCAGCGTCGGCGAACCGATCAATCCCGAAGCGTGGATGTGGTACCATGAGAACATCGGTCGCCAGCGCTGCCCGATTGTCGACACGTGGTGGCAGACCGAAACGGGCGCCATCGTGATCTCGCCGCTCCCCGGACTCACAGAAACGAAACCCGGAAGCGCTACGCGACCGCTCCCGGGTTACGACGCGGCGCTGCTCGACTCGAAAGGAAACGAGTTGACGTCCGGCGGCGGACTCCTGGCACTGACGCGTCCATGGCCGTCGATGCTACGTACGATCTGGGGCGACGACGCGCGCTACGTGCAGACGTATTTCACGAAATGGCCGGGGCGCCCCGATCTGTATTTCCCGGGGGACGGCGCCAAGCTCGATGAGGATTCCTACTATTGGATACTGGGCCGCGTCGACGACGTATTGAACGTCGCCGGGCATCGCATCGGCACAATGGAAGTCGAATCGGCGCTCGTGGAGCACCCAGCCGTGGCCGAGGCGGCCGTTGTCGGCAAGTCGCACGAATTGAAGGGACAGGCGATTGCGGCTTTTGTCACGCTGCGCGAAGGGCGGAAATCGTCGGCGGCGTTGCGGGACGAATTGCGCGAGTTCGTGGCCGAAAAGATTGGCGCGCTGGCGCGTCCTGATGACGTGTTGTTCTCTGCGGACCTTCCCAAGACGCGCTCAGGCAAGATCATGCGGCGGCTGCTACGCGACATCGCCGAAGGACGCGCGTTAGGCGACACCACGACGTTGGCCGATCCGGCTGTCGTGGCGGCGCTCAAGGATCAGTACGAGGCGCAGGAGAGCTGATGAGCATTTGGCGACGGCTCTTTCCGGAGACGATCTTCGCGCGCAAGCTGTCGCCGGCGGCGGATCGCCGCTTGCGACTGGCCCAGGCACGCGCAGAAGAAACGTTGATCGACGCGCACGTCGCCAACGCGCTGATGTTCATCGATGCGCTCGCGGAGGACATGTCTTTCGATCGCGCGATCGAGAGTTATGTCCGGGTGATGGGCGTGCCGGAGCCACTCGCCAGCGTGGTGGCCACGCGCGTGCTGGTCGCGTTAGGTGATGACCTGGTGCCGGACCGCGTGCGGGACGATGGCGAACCGGCTGAGCTTGTGCCGCCGATACGCCTGACAGACCAAGTGCGTTAGAACTCAACCACGTTGACGGTCAACGTAGATCGTCACCGCGTGACGCGGTTGACCCGAAACGCCCGCTTCCGCAGACGTTCGAACGCCGCCCTACTTCACCGCTAGCGCTCGCCGCGCGGTTGCCGTGCTGCGATAGTCGAGGTAAGCAACGACGAACGCGATCGCCACAAGTACCGCGCTCCCCACGCAATACTGACAGATCGCGCGAATCACGAAGAGTTCGAGGTAGGTGAGCCAGGACGAGAACACCACGCCCCATCCCGTCCACGCCAGGAGCGCCAGTGACAACGCGCGCGAGTCGGCAGCGCGCGCTGAGGTTCCCGCCAGCGCCAGTGCGAGCAGCACGATATAGAACAGGATCCCCCAGGCCGCGACGGGAAGGCCGAGGAACGTGGCCCAGCGGCTCAGCTGCACCGTTTCACACGAACCGGCCTGGCACGCCAGCGCGCCAATGGCGCCGACTTTGTACAGCGTAAGGTACGTGGCGAGGAAGACGCCGATCAGCGCGATCAGCGCAAGAAACTGCCGCTTGCTCACAACAAGAAGCCTGGCGTCAGCTCTTAGCCGAATCGTTAGGCGCGGCCGCCTTCGCCGCCGCCGCGGCCGAATCGACAAACGCCTTGACTTGGTCGTACGACAGGCTGTTGCCGATCATGCGCGTGCCGATGATAAATGTCGGCGTCCCAGTCACTTTGCGGCTCTCAGCGTCTTTCTGGCTGGCCATGAGCTGCGGCTGGTATTTCTGCGTGTCGAAGCAGGATTCCCACTGATCCACGTTCAAGCCGATGCCGCGCGCCATACCTTCGAACACACCCTTGGGTTTGCGCGTCGCCGCGGAATTCCAGCGGTCCTGACCGTAGTACAGCGAGTCATGCATCTCCCAGAACTTCCCCTGCTCGTTCGCGCATGCCGCCGCGTGCGACGCCGCCCACGTATTCAGGTGCGACGGAATGTGGTAGTGCATATAGCGCAGGTTCGCCTGACCCGTCTCGACCAGTCGCTTCCGCACGTCAGGCTCCGTGATCGTCGCAAAGTACGCGCACGCCGGACACTCGAAGTCCGCGTACTCCACGATCGTTACCGGCGCGTTCGCGTTGCCTAACAAGTACCCTTCGGCCTTCGGCAGCGGCACGTTGGGGTCGATCGTGGCGACCTGCGGCGCCTCGCCGCCGCCGCGCATCTGGTAATAGAGGAACGCGACGCCGATCACGACGACCGCTCCAAGGATCAGATAGAATGTCTTCGGGCTGCTGCGCGGCTGTTGCTTTACCATGTGGGTTCGTCGTCCTCGTCGGGGGTCCACTCAGTCGGTTTGAACGTCGCTGAATCCTGGTCCTTCGCGTCAGCGACGAGTCGTCGGTGTTCCGCAATCTCCGGCGTATCGTACGTCACACGTACTTCATAATGAAAAAGCTCGCTTCGAATATCGCCCAGCAGCTTCAACAGCTCAGCGCCGTGCGCCAGCAGCTCCCCGCGGTCGTCCATCTCTCCAATACGAACCGCCAGCGCCCGCAACATGCGCTCGAGATTCTTCGCACGTTCTGGGTCGTACGTCTCCTCCGACATTGCCCGCAAGTTAAGAGAACTGCGGCTCTCGCGCATGCGGCCGCGCCCCACACCTCAGACCTCCGACCTTCGACCTATTATTAGGCGTGAGCGACGCAGACCTCCTGCGAGTTCCGGTCGGCCCCGGCGCCCTGCACGTCGAACGCTATGGCTACGGCGGCGAGCCAGTCATCCTGATCCACGGCTTCGCCACCTGCGGCTTTCTCTGGCGCCATGTTGGTCCGCGCCTGGCTATTGAAGGTTGCTCGGCGTTCGCTCTCGATCTGCTGGGCCACGGAGAATCAGACCGGCCTCCTGAAGCTGGCTACGGCATCGCCCGTCAGGCCGAATACGTCGCGCACGCCATGACGGCGCTGAGAATCGCGCGCGCCGCCGTGGTTGGCGTGGACATCGGCGCACTTGTGGCGTTGCGGCTGGGTGCCCTCTTCGCGGACCGGATCTCAGCGATCGCGATGATCGGTCCGAACTGGGTCGAAGACGTACCCGGCTCCGACGTTCGCGAGCTTCAAAACGAAGCGGCAAAACTTGCCCTGCGCGGTGCGGCGGGCACGTTCGCGGCCCAGCCATTGGTGTCGCGACTGCTGCAGTCGTCGGTAGCTACGCCCGACATGATGCCGATGCGACTGTCAGCTCGTTACTTGGCGCCATACGTCGGCGGTGACGGTGCGGCCCAGCTGCTGACGCTGGCGCAGTCGCTGAGCGACGACGATACGGCCGGTCTTGACCTCGACGCCATCAAGACGCCGACGCTCGTGCTGCGCGGCACGCTGGATCACTGGTGTGAGTATGCCACGATCGAACGGTTCGCTGCGCAGCTGCCGAGCGCTCGCGCCATAGAAATTCGCGCCGCGGGCAGGTTGGTACCGGAGGAGGCGCCGAAAGCGCTCTGCGCGGAACTCCTGGACTTTTTCAGAGCGTCGGAGACGCTCGCCAGCAGCGGCGGCGCGGTCCATGCGACATTCGATGCAGCGGGAACGAATCGACCGTCCGCTGCGTAATCAGCTTGCGTGCGCGGTTCGATTAGATTCCCGCGCGATTCTCACCCACCCTACACCCCCTTAATGGCCAAGCGACAAGCTCGACGTTCATTTTCGCAGGTAGCTGCAACGCAGACGCCGGTATTCGATGAAGCCCGCAACGAGATGTTCCAACAGATCATCCAGTGTGGCGTGATCGGGGCAGACCCGGAGCATCAGACAGAGTGGTTCGACGAAACGATGCGGTACTTCGCCGACAGGTATCACGAATTGGGACAAGATGAACTCGCCAAGCTTCGTGTCCTCGGAGAGCGATTCGTCCGGCCGCCGCGACAAGTGGCCGCGCAACCTGGGCAGACAGCCTAACGAAATAAGCCGCCTCATGTGAGGCGGCTTTCTGTTTTCAGTTCCAAACTCCGTACGCAGCAACCGACGACTCGCCGTAACAGTTCGTCTCGATCCGCTCACGCGAATCTCTGCGTGGCGCTCGTATAGCGACAATAAACAGAACGACGATGACCGGATTACCGGAAACTATGGATCACACATCGTCGTCGACGAATCGGGCACGGTGCAATGACCACAATCAGTCGTTTGCTCTGATGGGCGAAAGCTTCAGAGTTACGGTGCAGTTATCCGGTCATCCGGCCATCCGGTCATCGTTCTTTTGTTTGTTACCGAACCCCGGATCCCAGACAAACGCCTTCAACCCTCGATTGAGTTCACTCCAAGCCGAAAACCGAATACTCGGGCTCGCCTAACGAGCCCCGTCGAGGCGTGGACGTAGCACGAGTCCGACGCGCGCGCCGCCGCCGAGTCCGAGTTCCATGGCCCACACCGGGCGCGAACGCGGCGCGCCCTCCAGGCCCAAAACGAGCAACCCGATTGGACGCGTGTGCTCGAAGCCGTCGTGCAGGAGGCCCAACCCCCCTCCGATGGATAGACCGATCCGGGACTCGCCAAACGGATCGAGCAATAACCGCAGCGTTGCATCGCCGCGCGCGCTTTCTTTGGTGAGACCGTCACGCACGGCGATTCCGCCGGCGACTACGGCATGCGCCCGTACGTTGTAGCCAGTGCGCACCGCCAGGCCGATCCCGGCCTGCAACATCGTGGCGCGGGCGAGAATCGCATCGACGCGCACCTCGGATCGTGTGCTCGATCGTGCGAGAATCTGCGCCGTCGCGGGGGAACTACCGAGTACGCCGAATAAAAGCGCGCAGCATAAAAACCCATGCATTAGTGCGCGCGCTGGCGCCACATAATCGCCGCGTAGTCTACGATCGCAATGGCCGAGGCAATCGCGAGAAACGGGATGAGTCGTGGAATGGTGTCGGGGCGCGTGAGGCTGAGGATGAGCGTGATGAGCTGGAGCGCTGTAACGACTTTCCCTGCTGCGCGTGCGCGAAAAGCCACTGGTCGCAGCCACACCACGCTGCGCGCGATGACAAACGCAATGGCCGTCGCCAGGTCGCGCGACAGGATGATGAAGTACTGCAACGTCGTTATGGTCTGCTCAAAGAGCAGTACGCTCAGCGCCGTGAAAACGAATGCGCGATCGGCGATTGGATCGAGCAATTCACCCCAGCGCGAGATCGTGTTGCTGCGGCGAGCAAGCCAGCCGTCGAAGAAATCGGTTAGTGCTGCGGCGAGGATGAGCGCGAGACGGACTTGCTGGACGGGTATGGCGACGAACGCCAGCGCGAGGAATAACCGCGACACCGACAGTGCGTTAGGAATCGACCACAACGTTCCGCGTTCCATACAGGGCGCAAACTATTTCATGGTTGGTGATGTGAACAACAGCCTGGCGGTTGGCTTGCCAGGCGTATTGCACGAGCCGCCGTGCCTGAATACCGTCCATCCCTCCCCCATACACGGTTCAATGCGTCGCACACTCGGCCTGCTTAAAGCGATCATCCTCATCGCCCTCCCCGCCCTCGGCGCGGCGCAGCAAGCACAATTCGGCACCACGATCGGCCTGCAACGCGATACCCGTATCGCACGGGCACTGACGGATGTTTCGCCGCAGCGCATCCGCAGCATCGACTCGGCCCTGGTCTCATTCGGCACGCGTCACACGATGGCCGACACCATGTCCAGCACGCGAGGGATCGGAGCGGCTCGGCGCTGGATTCACGCCGAGCTGTCGAAGTACGCCGCGGCGTGCAATGGATGCCTGCGCGTGGAGTTCGACCCGGCCATGGTGACCGTCGATCGCCACCCTAACAAGCCGCAGGTGAATGTGGTGAACGTGTTGGCGTGGCTGAAGGGGCGCGACACATCGCGGGTCGTCGTGATCGGTGGGCATTACGACTCGTGCATCTGCAACGTCGATCGTTTTGACGCGACATCGGACGCTCCCGGCGCGGACGACGACGGGTCGGGAACGGCCGCTGTGATCGAACTCGCACGCGTTATGTCGCAGCATTTCGCCACCGGTTTGGAAGCGACGATCGTCTTCGCGCTGTACTCAGGCGAAGAGCTGGGGTTGTTAGGCTCCACGCACCTGGCGCAGCGGCTGCACGATGGCGGCTACCGGGTGAGTGCCGCGATGACCGACGACATTGTGGGGAACGTGGTCGCCGATGACGGCACAGCGGATTCGACGACGATTCGGATTTTCGCGGCTCCGCCGGACAACGGCCCGAGTCGTGAGCTGGGTCGCTACACGTGGGCGTTAGGCAACCTCTACATGCCGGGGTTCTCGGTGCTTCCGGTGTGGCGGCTCGACCGGATTGGCCGCGGCGGCGACCACTCGCCGTTCGTGCGTCTGGGCGACGCCGGGCTGCGCTTCACGGAGAAGCTGGAGAACTACAAGCGCCAGCACCTGCCGACGGACGTTTTGGAGCACGTCAATTTCGGCTACGTCGCCAACGTGACGCGATTGAACCTCGCGACAGTCGCGTCCCTTGCCGCGGCGCCGGCAGCGCCGGACAGCCTCACGTACCGGCGCGACCGTGACTCCGGGGGCCAGAAGTTCCGTCTGGAATGGAAGGCGGTGCCTAACGCGCAATCGTACGAGGTGCTGGTGCGATCGACGCACGCGGCCACGCACGAGCGTGCGATTCCGGTGGGCAACGTTACGTCAACACTGATCGACGTTCAGTTGGACGATGCCTGGGTCGCCGTACGATCCGTTGGAGCGGCCGGCAGCCGCTCGATCGCCACGGTGATCAGGACGCCCGGCGGAACCTAACGAACCGTCATGAGCGCCGCATTCTTCGCCATCTCGGCGCTCGTCCTCCTCTGGAATGTCGTAACCGCCGGAGAGGTCGCGCGTCTGCCCAGCGTGCCGCGCGCGTTCGCGTACCTGAGCGCGTATTGCGGGTTGTTGATCTTGCCGGCGGCGCTCGTCAGCGTGTCGTCGGGTTTCATCCTGTCCGGGCGCGCGATGTATACGATCGCGTGGCTCTGGCCGCTGACGCTGAGCCTCTTCGCGGCCCAGGCCATGTACGCCGCCGCTCGGCGCCTCACGACCCGCAGGCTGGCGCTGCCGCTGGCGCTCTACAACGCCCTTATCGCGGCGGCGGCGCTTTCGCGATCGCTGGCTTCGTTCGACGACGTGCTGTTGTCCAGCGTGCTCATTCCGGAGGCAGCGCGGGCCAATGCGATGGGTTTGGTGTTTGGACGTGAAGCGTTAGGCACTCCATTCGCGTTGCTCGTCCCGATACTGGTGCCGGCCAGCCCGGCGCGCGGCCGTTTGATGCGGGCGGCGCGTAGCGCCCTGGCCGTGCTGGCGGCGGCGGCAGCCATCGTCATCGCGCTGGAATTGCCACCTGCCGCGCGCTCGGTGTGGACCTATGGCGTGTTCGACACCGAGCGGTTGCAGGAGCGTCCAGGCGGTGATTTCGCGTTCGGCATGTGGATCCTGCCGGCGCTGGATGAGCCGCCGCCGCCGCTGGCGCTGTCGTACGATCTGCAGCTGATCGACTCCTTACGACCGACGGTGCTCGCCGTGGAGGTCACCCCGGACGGGGCGCAAAGCGCCGTTCTCGATTCGTTAGGTAGGGCGCTGGACGACTTGCGTCGCGACAGTACACTCGTGCTCGTGAGTATCGGCTACGACCGCGGTGATCGCGAGCGGTATCGCGCCTCGCCCACACAATACGGGCGCCGCCGTCTGCGGGCCGTCAGCCGTATCATGCGCTCCCTTCGCCCCGACTATTTACTCCCGGCGCGTGAGCCGTACGAAACAGGAGCACGGATGCTGGGCGACATTCCACCAGCGTGGTGGATCCGCCACATCGCCGCCGCCGCGGACTCGGTGCATCTGCTCCGGCCGCGCAGCCGCGTGGGTCTCGAGGCGACGACTTTCGCACCTAACGATTCGGCGTTGTACCACTGGGCCGCCACACCGTCATCCGATGTCGACGTGTTAGGCTTCGCTTTCGTCCCGTCCTTTGCCGGGGCGCTTGCCTTGCAGGCACGGATGCGCGCCGCCGATCGCTGGATGGGACGCTCCACGAAAGAGCACTGGGTCTTCTCGGCCGGCGAAACGCCGGCGACGCATGGCGAACGCAATCAGGCACGCGCGTTGTGGGGAACACTCGCCTGGGCCACCAGCCGCGCTCGGGTGAACGGCCTGCTCGTGCGCGCGGCTGGTGACTACGACGCCGTGAACGGGGTTCGTGCACCGGGCGGACGCCTACGACCCGTTGCTGACATCATTCGACGCACACAAACATTGCTCGCTGAATCGCGCGCGTTAGGGAGAGAACCATGAGCGAGTTCAAGGGATTTCCACGCAAGGCACTCACGTTTCTCCGCGGCCTCAAGCGAAACAACAGGCGCGACTGGTTTGAGGCGAACAAGGCGAGCTACGTGAGCGACGTGCAGGAAGTCATGCGCGCGTTTGTGCAGGAGATGGATACGCGCCTCGGTCGCTTTGCCCCGGAGATCATCGGAGATCCGAAGAAATCGGTATTTCGCATCTATCGTGACGTGCGTTTCTCAAAGGACAAGTCGCCCTACAAAACGAACGTCGGCTGCTGGTTCTTTCATCGCGCAGCCGGCAAGAAGGTCGGCCAGGAAGCGAGCGAAGGCGGAGCTGGTTTTTACTTTCACCTGGAGCCGGGTGCGTCGTTCATCGGCGCGGGGATCTGGATGCCGCCGCGTCCGTCGCTCAATCGGCTGCGTGACGCGATTGTCGCCGACACGCGGAACTTTCGGTCGATCCTGCAGGCGGCGCCCCTCAAGCGACGCTTTGGCGCGCTGAGCGAGGAGAATCGTTTGACCCGCGTGCCGCGCGGGTACGACAAGGTTCACCCTGCAGGGGATTTGCTGCGCCACGTGTCCTACA